>NZ_JBIWKX010000002.1:73670-165597 GCF_044765885.1 Amycolatopsis sp. NPDC102389 | reverse complement strand
TGGGGGGGCGGCGCGCGGGGCGGGGGCGGGGCGGGGTGGGTGGTGTGGTGTGTGTGGGGGTCCCGGCTCCCTAACCCCCCCCCCCCCCCCCCCCCCACGACCCACCCGACCCATCGCCTACATACCCTTCACTCGGTTACCCGACCCACTTCGCGGCCAGGTCCTCCCCGACGGAAGTCGCCTTCCCGTGGTTCTCGATGGGCGAGACCTTCGAGTTCTTGAAGCAGATGTACGTGACGCCCGAGTCGACGCCGCCGTTCTTCGGGTCCGGATTGATGCCCAGCGCCTTCGCGGTCGCGTAGGACGCCTCGCCGATGATGTCCTTCGGGCCGGTGTCGCCGATGACGGTGTAGAGCACCTTGTTGTTGTAGATCACCGCGCACGAACCGGCGCCCTTGAGGCCTGCCTTCTCGAAGTTCCACGTGCTGCTGATGCTCGGCACGACGATGTAGGGCGTCTCATCGGCGACCAGCGCCTTGCCGTCGGAGCGCGGGTACGCGGTGCCGTCCTGGAACCACGGGTCGGTGTTCTTGTTGCACCGCGCGGTCGGCTGCCCGTCGCAGTCGACGTCCATGTCGGCCTTCCAGAACACGGCGCTTCCCGCGTCGCAGACCGCGATGGTCCGGCCGGTCTCCTCGTCGGTCTTGTACTTGCCGTTCGAAACCTGCTTGCAGCTGGTGGTCTTCGCCAGCAGCTGCTGCGCCGTCGGAGCAGCTTGTGTCGAAGGGGCAGCCACGGCCGTCGCCGCGGGGGCCAGCCCTGCGGCCACCATCATCGCCGAGAACAGGAGCAGTTTCCGCATACCGAGCACCCCTTAGTTAATAAAGCTTCTTTATCGAGGATGCTCAGAATGCCGTCGCCGACGTTTCAGCTCAAGGGCCGACGGGCTGTTGTTTTCCCACTGTACAACGAAAAACGGTCAAAACCGGGCAAGCCTGGCAACCCGCGCCAGCACCCGTCCCGCTCGGCGGTACAGGCCATCCCGGTCACCGAGCACGCCGTCGATCCACGCCTGGTCGATATCGTGCCGGACTTCGATCCGCGGCCGCAGCCAGCCGTCACGCGACGCCGGGCCACCCTCGGTCGTGTAGACCCTCGTCGCCCCGGAACGCCGCAACCTGCTGAGCACCCGCCGGTCATAGGCACCGAACGGCGGCGCGTACGCGCGCACGGGTTTCCCGCTCAAATCCGCGAGCAGCTTCGGCGCGACTTCGAGTTCGCGCCGGGCGTTCCTGCTGTCGAGCCGCCGCCAGTCGCGATGCTCCCAGCCGTGCGAACCGATCGACATTCCCGCCTCGACCAGCTCGCGGAGACCGTCGGCGTCGAGGAAACCCCGCTGCCCGATCCGGCCGGCCAGCGGGAAGAACTCCGCCGTGAGATCGCGCTCCAGCAGCCTGGGGAGCGCGATCTCGACGTCGGAGGAGTTGCCGTCGTCGAAGGTGAGCCCGACGTCGTCGCGTCCGGCCACCGCGTCGAGCACCCGCTCGAACTGCTCGACGGTCACCCACGTCTCGTTTTCGCCTGGATCCAGCGCGCGCACGGGCTTGCCCACGCCGCCAATCGCCAGGATCACCATCCGCGCCTCATTCGGGACCGAGTCTGTTTCCCGATTAATCGCGTTGGCGAATGGAGTAGTTACATGTTCCCGCAAGGTGTCCACTAATGGATTACTTGCGGATCTCCAGGGTGCAGCACTTCGGGCCGCCGCCCGCCTTCCGCAGCTCGGAGATGTCCAGGAAGACGACCTCGTAGCCGCGTTCGGTCAGCCGCGCCGCCAAGCCGGTCGCCTCGACCGGCAGGACGACGTTGCGGCCGTCGGACACCCCGTTCAGGCCGAAGCACTCCGCGTCGGCGCGGTCGGCGATCACCGCGTCGGGGAACATCCGCTCGAGCACCTTCCGCGACCCGGCCGAGAACGCCTCCGGGAAGTAGGCGATCTGGGCAGACGTGGTGTCGGTGGCCTCGGCGAGCACGAACAGCGCGGTGTCGAGGTGGTAGTAGCTCGGGTCGATCAGCCGCAGCGAGACGACCGGGACACCGAGGACCTCCTGCGCTTCGGCGTGCGCGGCCGGGTCGGTGCGGAAGCCGGTGCCGGCCAGCAGGATCTTGCCGGTCCAGGCGAAATCGCCTTCGGCCTCGTTGATCTTCTCGGGCATGGTGATGTCGCGGTAGCCGTGCTCGACGAACCAGCGGCGGAAGTGCTCGGCCTCGGCGGTGCGCTGCGGGGCGCGGAACCGCGAGCCGAGGACCCGGCCGTCGACGACGGTGCCGGAGTTCGCGGCGAACACCATGTCGGGCAGGCCGGGCTGGGCGTCGATCTCCTCGACGGTGTGACCGAGGCGTCGGTAGGTGTCGCGGAGTTCGGTCCATTGCGCCATCGCGGTGTCGACGCTGACCGGGACCGACGGGTCCATCCACGGGTTGATGACGTAGTCCACCGCGAAGTACCGCGGCGGGCACATGAGGTAGCGGCGCGTCGTGGGTACACGGGGCTGCTGCTCCAGTTCCGGCATACCCGAAGGGTAAGGCTCACCTAATTCCGCAATCAATCGCTGTTCGCTGCGCGTATACCTGCTAAACATTGCGTGTGAACACCATCGACCAGCGAATCGTTTCATGCCTGATGGCCAACGCGAGGTCCAGCTACGCCGACATCGGCAAAGTCGTCGGTCTGTCCGCGCCCGCGGTGAAGCGGCGGGTCGACAGGCTGCTCGAAACCGGGGTCCTGCGCGGGTTCACCGCGGTCGTGGACCCCGAGGCGCTGGGCTGGGGCACCGAGGCCTTCGTCGAGATGACCTGCAACGGCAACATCACCCCGGCCCGGATCCGGGCCCGGCTGGAACCGTTGCCCGAGGTCGTCGCGGCCTACACGGTGTCCGGCGCCGCCGACGCGATCGTCCATCTGCGCGCCTCGGACATCCACCACCTGGAGACCGCGCTGGAACGGCTGCGCGGGCTGGAGATCGTCGACCGCACGGTCTCCACCGTCGTCCTTTCCCGGTTACTGGAGCGCCCGCCGACGCCCGAAGCGTGACACCCTCGACCGCGTGACCGATCAGATCCACTCCAGCCATGACGGCGGCGTCGCCGTGCTCACCATCGACGCGCCCGCCACCCGCAACGCACTGACCCTCGACCTGTCCGCGCAGCTGGCCGAGGCCGTCTCGCGCGCCGAAGCCGACGAGAGCGTCCACGCCTTGGTCGTCACCGGCGCGCCGCCGGCGTTCTGCGCGGGCGCCGACCTGGACACGCTCGCCGGCGCCAGGGAGGACGGGCTTCGCGCGATCTACGACGGCTTCCTCTCGGTGGCGCGATGTTCCCTGCCGACGATCGCCGCGGTCGGCGGGGCCGCCGTGGGCGCCGGACTGAACCTCGCGCTCGCCGCGGACGTCCGCATCGTGGGACCGAAGGCGAAGTTCGTGGCCAGATTTCTCGATCTCGGCATCCATCCCGGCGGCGGGATGACGTGGATGATCCAGCGGCTCGTCGGACCGCAGAAGGCCGCGGCGATGACGCTCTTCGGTGAGATCGTCGGCGCCGAAGCCGCTGTCGAAAGCGGGCTCGCGCTCCGGCTCGTCGAGGGAGATCTGGTCGAGGCTGCCCGTGAACTGGCGAAACACGCCGTCGACGCCCCGCGTGAGGTCCTTCTGGCGACGAAGCGCACGCTTCGGCACACCGCGTCGCTGACCGACCATTCGGCCGCCGTCGACGCCGAGATCGCGCCGCAGCTGACGTCGCTCACCGCGCCCGCTTTCACCGAACGACTGGCCGGGTTGCGGGCTTCGCTGTCCAACCGCTCGTCCAACCGCTGACCGCTCCTCGACCGGACTTCACTACGCTTGAAGGAGATACGGCTCACAATCGAGCCGCATCGCTGACCGTTACCATCAGTAACAGATAAACCGGATAATCCCCGCTCAGCGACGAGCTCAGGACACTCGAGAAGTAGGTCCAGACCGTTTCTACGGCAACCTGGGAAGTGTGCCGAGGACTAACCTCGGGACATGGCACCTGTGACCTGGCCGACATCGCCGGGCGAGGCACGCCGATCTCCGGCACGGCCGGGGACGGCGCACGTCGGGAGAGAGGGAATCCCTGACCTATGAGCACCAGTGCGAACGGCAACGGCTCCTTGTCGGCCGTCAGGCCCACCGAGGTCGCCAAGCTGGACCGGGTGGTCATCCGGTTCGCCGGCGACTCCGGTGACGGCATGCAGCTGACGGGCGACAGGTTCACCTCGGAAGCCGCCGCCTTCGGCAACGACCTGTCGACCATGCCGAACTTCCCCGCCGAGATCCGCGCGCCCCAGGGCACCATCCCCGGCGTCTCGAGCTTCCAGGTGCATTTCGCCGACTACGACATCCTGACGCCGGGCGACCGGCCGGACGTCCTGGTCGCGATGAACCCCGCCGCCCTGAAGGCGAACCTGGCCGACGTCCCGACGGGTGGGACGATCATCCTCAACACCGACGAGTTCTCGAAGCGGAACCTGGTCAAGGTCGGCTTCGAGAACGACCCTCTCGACGACGACACCCTTTCGGCCTATCAAGTCCACCGGGTGGCCATGTCGACGTTGACCAGAGGGGCGCTCGAAGAGACCGGACTGTCCAAAAAGGACGCCGAACGCGCGAAGAACATGTTCGCGCTCGGGCTGCTTTCGTGGATGTACCACCGGCCGACCGAAGGCACGGAACGGTTCCTGCGCGAGAAGTTCGCGAAGAAGGCCGACATCGCCGAGGCCAACATCCTGGCCTTCCGCGCCGGCTGGAACTACGGCGAGACGACCGAGTCGTTCGCGACGACGTACGAGGTCGCGCCCGCGAAGCTGAACCAGGGCACGTACCGCCAGATCACCGGGAACACCGCGCTGGCGTACGGGCTGGTCGCCGCCGGGCAGCAGTCCGGCCTGCAGATCCTGCTGGGCACGTACCCGATCACCCCGGCGTCGGACATCCTCCACGAGCTGTCCAAGCACAAGAACTACGGCATCCTCACCTTCCAGGCCGAGGACGAGATCGCCGGCATCGGCGCGGCGCTCGGTGCCTCCTACGGCGGTGCGCTGGGCGTCACCTCGACGTCCGGCCCCGGTGTCGCGCTGAAATCCGAGGCCATCGGCCTCGCGGTGATGACCGAACTGCCGCTGGTCGTCGTCGACGTCCAGCGCGGCGGCCCGTCGACCGGCCTGCCGACCAAGACCGAACAGGCCGACCTGCTGCAGGCGATGTTCGGCCGCAACGGCGAATCCCCGGTGCCGATCGTCGCGCCGCTGTCCCCCGCGGACTGCTTCGACGCGGCGCTGGAGGCCACCCGGATCGCGCTGAAGTACCGCACGCCGGTGTTCCTGCTCTCGGACGGCGCGATCGCGAACGGCTCCGAGCCGTGGCTGATCCCGGACGTCGAAGACCTGCCGGATCTGCGCGTGGACTTCGCCACCGAGCCGAATGCCGAGGACGGGTCCGGGGAATTCTGGCCGTATGTACGCGACCCGGAGACCCTCGCCCGCCAGTGGGCGCTGCCGGGCGTCGCCGGTCTGCAACACCGCATCGGCGGGCTGGAGAAGGCCGACAAGACCGGCCACATCTCCTACGACCCGGACAACCACGACAAGATGGTCCGGCTGCGGCAGGCCAAGATCGACGGCGTCGACGTCCCGGACCTCGTCGTCGACGACCCGAGCGGCGGCAAGGCACGGGTGCTGGCGCTCGGCTGGGGCTCGTCCTATGGGCCCATCGGCGCGGCGTGCCGCCGCGTCCGCAAGGACGGCATGCCCATCGCGCAGGCGCATCTGCGCCACCTCAACCCGTTCCCGGGCAACCTCGGTGACGTACTCCGTTCGTACGACACCGTCGTCGTCCCTGAAATGAACCTCGGCCAGCTTTCGATGCTCTTGAGGGCCAAGTACCTCGTCGACGTGCAGTCGTACACGAAGGTCGCCGGGCTGCCCTTCAAGGCCGAAGAGCTGCAAGGCGTCTTCACGGAGATCATCACCAGTACGGAGGGGACGAAGTGACCGCGATCGATCTGGGGATCCCCACCCTCGGCGGCTTGGACCTTGTGCCGGCCGAAACCGAACCGCAGAAGGCGAAGGACTACAAGTCGGACCAGGAGGTCCGGTGGTGTCCCGGCTGCGGGGACTACGTCGTGCTCAACGCCGTCCAGTCGTTCCTGCCGACGCTCGGCCTCAAGCGCGAGAACATCGTGTTCATCTCGGGTATCGGGTGCTCGTCCCGGTTCCCGTACTACCTGAACACCTACGGCATGCACTCGATCCACGGCCGGGCGCCGTCGATCGCGACCGGGCTCGCGACCGCGAGGCCGGATCTGTCGGTGTGGGTCGTCACCGGTGACGGCGACGCGCTGTCCATCGGCGGCAACCACCTGATCCACGCGTTGCGGCGCAACGTGAACATCAAGATCCTGCTGTTCAACAACCGGATCTACGGCCTCACCAAGGGGCAGTACTCGCCGACCTCCGGGCCGGGCATGGTCACGAAGTCCACCCCGATGGGCTCGGTCGACACCCCGTTCAACCCGCTTTCGCTGGCGATCGGCGCCGAGGCGTCGTTCGTGGGCCGCGCGCTCGATTCGGACCGCAAGGGCCTGACCGAGGTGCTGGAAGCCGCCGCGAAGCACCGCGGGTCGGCGCTGGTGGAGATCTACCAGAACTGCCCGATCTTCAACGACGGCGCCTTCGACGTCCTCAAGGACAAGGACGAGGCCGCGAGCCGGCTCATCCCGCTGAAGGCAGGCGAGCCGATCAAGTTCGGGCCGCAGGGCGAATACGGCGTCACGCGCGGCGGCTGGGCCGGGCTGGAGGTCGGGAAGGTCGCGAACATCGGCGAGGAGAACCTCGTCGTGCACGACCCGACGATCGAGGACACGTCGTACGCGTTCGCGCTTTCGCGGATCGGCGACCAGAACCTGAACCACGTGCCGACCGGCATCCTGCGGCAGGTCGAGCGGCCCACCTACGACGACCAGGCGCGCGCCCAGGTCGCGGAGGCCCAGGCCGCCCGCAAGCCGGACCTGCAGGGTCTCCTACGAGGCAAAGACACCTGGACTGTGGTGTAGGTCGCGCGCTGACGGAAAAAACGCCGAAGGGGCGTCCGTTCCGCATTCACCTCACGGTGAGTGTGGAGGGCGCCCCTTCATCGTGTTTCCGTGGGCCTTCGGCCCGAAAGAGGGCGCGCGACGTGAAGTCTCCGTCGGGCGCGGGGCGCCCTTGGGGAGACCGTGTCTGCTCGCTACTGCGTGGTCGCGTTTCTCAAGTCAAGGGCCGGAAGCCCACACGCTCCGCGTCGGCGGCGGTGCGGAACCAGACCTCCGCGACCATCTTCGGGAACTGCGGCGAGTCCTCCGTGCAGTACCGCAGAGCCGTCACGCTGGCCTTGACCGCGAAGTCGTCGGCCGGACGGCCACCACCCGGCCTCGGCATCGCCGAACCGGGACCGAACGGGCCGGGCGGAACGGATTCGGCCGCCGGAGGGGCGACCTGCCGCGCGGGCGGGGGCTCCGGAGCCGGCATCGCGTCGCCAGGCTGGACGGCGGGCTCGAACAGCGAGCCGCTCTGCCCGCCGGACAGTTCCGGCTCACGACGTTCGATCGCCCGCATCGACGGCTGGATCGGCTGAGGCGGCTCGAAGCCACCGCGGACCGCGCCCCGCGGCGTGCGCTTGGGCAGCACCTGGGTGGCTTCGGCGGGCGTCTCGGGCTCCGAGTCGAGGAGACCGGCCTTCGCTTCTTCGTCGGAACCGAAGGCGTACGCGGGCGGCTCGTGCAGCTCCTCTTCCCGCTCGAACCAGTTGGTCTCGACAGGGGCCTGCTCGGTCTCCACACGCGACGCGGGGCTGAACAGCGACACCGGCTCCGGCTGCGTCTCGACGCCTTCCGGGTCCAGCTGCATCTCCAGACGGGACCGGTACGGCCCTTCGCCCGGCAAGGACGGCTGAGGCTCGGGTTCCGGCTCAGGCTCAGGCTCAGGTTCCGGCTCGAGGTCCAGCTTCGACGCGGGCTGGAGGTAATCGGTCGCCGCGGCGACGTACGGGTTCTCCGGCTGGGGCTCGGGTTCCGGCTCGGGTTCCGGCTCGGGCAAGGCCGCCGGGATGAACTGCGTCCGCTCGGCCGCGGGCTCCGGGTCGGGCTCAGGCTCCGGGTCAGGGTCAGGGTCAGGCTGAGGCGCGGTGCGGTACTCGGCCTCGTACTCTTCTTCGGGCTCGAAGATCTGCGTCGCGGAGTGCTCCGGCGCCGGCTCCTCGTGGACGTCCTTGGCGGGCTCCTCGGCAGGCTCGGTCCACTGCCGCGCGGGCTCCTGCTCGGTGAGCGTCTCGGGATACGCGGGCTTCGGCTCCTCGACGGCCGCGAACTCCTCGTCCAGCTCGTCGTGCGACGGCTTCGTGAGGTACGCGGTCCCGCCTGCGACGGCCGCGGCACCCGCGCCGAGGCTCACCCCGGCGGGCAGCCGGGACGTCTCGGCGTGCGCGGTGGCCAGCGAGCTTTCCAGCTCACGGATGCGCTTGCGCGCCGGGATCACCAGCACCAGCCAGGTGAGCAGCGCGCCGACGACGAACGCCAGCAGACTCCACAGCCAAACCTGTCCGAAAATGGACATCTAACCTGCCCTTTGTCAATGCGTTCGTGCGACCAGGTAGTCGGCGACCGATTCGCAGGCGTCCCGGGCGGGCGACGCGGGCAGCGCCGCGAGTTCGGCACGCGCCCGACGAGCGTAGTCGGAAAGAGTTTCGCGTGCGCGTTCGAGTCCGGACGAGGCTCGCAGCAGGTCCAAGGCCTCGGCGACGAGCTTGTCGTCGGAGATCGGCCCCGACAGCAGCTCGACCAGGCGCGGGTCGGTGGCCGGGTCGGCCAGCGCGTACAGCATCGGAAGCGTGCGGACGCCTTCGCGCAGGTCTGTGCCCTGCGCCTTGCCGAGCTCGTCGGAGGCGGACGCGATGTCGATGACGTCGTCGGAGATCTGGAAAGCCGTCCCGATGATGTCGCCGAAGCGGCGGAGCGCGTCGATGTAGTGGTCGGGCGCGCCGGACATCATCCCGCCGAACCGGCCGGAAGTGGCGATCAGCGAACCGGTCTTCTGCGCGATGACCGTGAGGTAGTGCTCGACCGCGTCGTCGCCGTCGGCCGGGCCGACCGTCTCGCGCATCTGGCCGGTGACCAGCTCGCCGAAGGTCTCGGCGATGATCCGGGCCGCGTCGGTGCCGAGGTCGGCGACCAGCCGCGAGGCGTGCGCGAACAGGAAGTCGCCGGTCAGGATGGCGATGGTGTTGTCCCAGCGGGCGTTGACGCTCTCCGCGCCGCGGCGCATCGTCGCCTCGTCCATCACGTCGTCGTGGTACAGCGTCGCGAGGTGCACCAGCTCGACCGCGGCCGCGGCGGTGACCACCTGGTCGCCCTGCTTCGGCCCGAACTGCGAGGCCAGCAGCGTGAACAGCGGACGGAAACGTTTGCCACCCGCCTCGACCAGGTGCGAAGCGGCGTCCTCGACGGCCTTGACGTCACTGCGGACGACCTCGCGGAGCAGGGTCTCGACGTCGGCGAGACCGGTCGCGAGGGTGCGCAGGAGCTGCTCGTCGGCGATCTGGAGCCCCACGGACGCGCGCAGGTCCTCGATGGCACCACCTGGGGCAGGTGAAGACACAGACACGTCGGCTCCGCTCTCTTTGACACCGTTCGGGGTTGGTCCCAGCGTAGTGGCTACCCACTGAGGCCTGTTGACGTGCTGTCCAGGGGAAACGGTGACGAAGATGACACCCCCGCCGAGTATCCCGCCCGCTCCGGCTCGAACGGGTCAGCGGCGGCGGATCTTGATGTCGTCCATGCAGGTCGCCTTGCCCGCGACGTCCCGGTACGGATAGCCCTTGGCGTCCAGCAGTTCCATGACCTTCAGCTCGGCTTCGTCGAGCACCTCGCGTTCCTCCTCGCCCCGCAGCGCGATGCGGAAGGTGAACGCGCCGAGGTGCGCGCTGTAGGTGAGCAGGCCGTCCTCGGTGAACCCGATCGCCTGGTGCTGGTCGAGTTCGGCGAGCAGCCGGGCGCGGGTGTCGGCGTCGGGATGGTCGAACTTGCCGTTGACGAGGACGCGGTAGGTCGGCATGGGCCCGAATATACAGACCTGTATCCGGATACGAATCCGAATATCCAACGGGTGTCCATGATCCACGGTCGAGTGAAACGGCCGTCACGCGCGCAACGGGCGAATCCGACACGCAGATAGTGATGACAAAGGAAGAACGGCCAACCGGCTCGCTCTCCGTCACGTGAGGAGGACGTGGAAATGCGCATCACCATCGCAAGCCGGGCAGGCCTGGTCGGCGCGCTGCTGCTGGCGGGTCTCGGCGCCGGAGTGGCTCCGGCCGCCGCGTCGAACCCGGCCGGAGTGGCCTCGCTCGGCTCCGCCGCCTTCACCAAGGGGACCTCGGCGCCGATCTCGATCGCCTCGCTCGCCGATTGCGCGGTCGAGGGACCGACGAGCAACTCGTCCGGGGCCGTGAGCAGGACCGGGATCACGTTCGGTGGCGGCACGACGGCGTGCACGACCACCGTCGTCGACCCCGCGAACGACGTCACCACGACGAAGTCGGAGGCCACGGGACAGAACTTCGAGCTGTCGGCGCTGGTCTCGTCGAGCGGGCCGCGCATCAAGATCCGGTCCTACTCGGTCAGCTGCACGGCCACGCAGACCAGCACGAACGCGAGCTGGACCTACGGCGGCGCGACCGGGCTCGGCACCCTGCCGTCGCCGGTGCCGGTCGGCTACGTCAAGCCGATCACCAAGTCCAACGGCACTCTGCTCGCCGAAGCGGTCTTCAACGAGCAGACGTTGCCGGGCGACGGCAGCATCGGGCTGACCATGCTGCGGATCAAGTTCGCCCCGGCCTCGAACATCACCGGCGAAGTGGTCATCGGGCGCACGGCCTGCTCCCCCACTCCGTAAGCCATCCCGCCGGAAAGGGGCGTCCGGTCCGACCGGGCGCCCCTTTTCCATCCTGGCTTATATAAGCCTGTGCTGATATCTTGGCGGCAGCCGAGCAGAGGAGGGCACCGATGGTCGACGTGACCAGCCAGATCAACTCCGTCCAGCGCAAACTGGGCAAGCGCGTGGTCGAAGCGGGCGAGGCGGTGACGGCGACCGTCAGCCAGGTCTACGACACCGGCCTCGACGACCTTTGGGACGCCTGCACCAATCCCGACCGCATCCCGCGCTGGTTCCTGCCGGTCAGCGGCGATCTGCGCGTCGGCGGCAAGTACCAGCTCGAAGGCAACGCGGGCGGGACCGTCGAGCGCTGCGATCCGCCGAAGGGCTTCGCGGCGACGTGGGAGTACGGCGGCGACGTCAGCTGGATCGAGCTCCGGCTGAGCCCCGAAGCCGACGGGCGCACCCGGTTCGAACTCGACCACACCGCGATCCCCAACGAGCACTGGAACCAGTTCGGGCCGGGCGCCGTGGGCATCGGCTGGGACATGATGCTGAACGGGCTCGCGCTCCATCTCGAATCCGGCGAGGCCGCCGATCCCGAAGCGGCCATGGCCTGGATGACCAGCGAAGAAGGCGTGCGGTTCATGACCCTGAGCAACGAAGCCTGGTACGAGGCCGACGTCGCCAACGGGACGGACGCGGCCACCGCACGCACCCGCGCCGACGCCACCCTGGCCGACTACACCGCGCCGCCGGAGAGCTGAAGGTCTTCGGCGAGTTCCGGGGCGCGAAGCAGGTCGATGAGCTCGCCGTCCGCCCGGAACACGGCGCGGGCGCCCGGCATCCCCGCCTGGCGGAGCATCGCATGGAGGACGTCGGCGTGCGGCTGGTCGAGCAGGGTCCAGACCATCGCGCGCCGTTTCACCTCGTCCCCCAGTTCGCGCGCGGTCCACCAGCCCAGGACGAGCGCGCTCACCTGGTTGACCGCCGTTTCCCGCCCCCGCGCCAACTGCGCGCGGTTCAGCCCGCACACCTTGATGGTCTGTTCACCCTTTTCGGTCAGCGCGCGGTAGGTGCCGATCGACAGCACCAGGAACAGGTGCTCCAGCGGGTCTTCGGCGGTCGGATCGATGAGCAGGCTGTTGCCGTCTTCGTCCACGGGGAACAGGTCGCGTTTGTGGTGGCTGTTGCAGTACTCGCAGGCGAGCACGTGATTGAGCCAGTCGAAGGCGCGCCCCGGATTCCTCGCGATCGGCTCGAAATGGTCCACAGTGGACCCGAGGCCGTCGCCGCAGTACATGCAGTAGCCGCGGCCGGCGGCCATGACGTCCAGCCCGGCCCGCAAAGAACGCCGTACGGCACGGGAAACCCGCCAGAGGCGCCGTGCTTCTTTCGTGTCACCGGAAGGGATCCGCGCGGTCAGCTCTTCGAGATCGGCCACCACCTGCCCCGGCAGCGCGATCCGGCGGATCCCGATCACCGATCGTCGGCCTCGAACCGCCTGGCCACCTCGTCGACCCGGCTCGGCGGCGAACTGCTCAGCATGCCGCGCAGACGTTCCCATTCCCGGACACCGTTCGCGTCCGCCCGCCCGGAAGCCACCTGGAATTCGAGCTCGGCGAGATGCTCCCGCAGTTCGACCGCCTGCGGCGAATAAGGCGTGTCCAAGCCGAAAAGGTCGGACAGCACCGCGTCGTCCCCAGAGCCGAAAACGACCCGCTCGTACAGTTCCTCGGAGACCACGCGCGGCGGAACCTCCTCGTCGGGCCCGGAAAGCCGGATGAGGCCGCCCGGGTCGGCGGCCTGGCAGACGTAGGGGCTGTGCGTGGTGACGATGAACTGGATCCGCGGGAAATGCGCCTTGAACCACGGCCCCATGCGTTTCTGCCACGACACGTGGAGATGCGCGTCCACCTCGTCGATGATCACGACACCGGGGCTCTCGTGATCGAGACCCGCACCGTCGAGTTGTTTGAGAAGGTCAACGACGAGCGCGGTCACCGTGCGGTAGCCGTCGCTCATCTCGCGCAGCGGGAACCGGTCGCCCCGATACTCGACCCAGAGCCCGTCCGAATCGACGTCCCGGATCCGGTAACCGCCCGGCAGGAGACCGTCGCCGAGGATCTCCAACGCCTTGTCCTTCAGCTCGCGGGCGCCCGCTTTTCCTTCCAGGGCACGGAGATGCTGGTTGATCAGCCAGGTGACCCCCTCGGCGAGCGAGGCGTCTTCGTGGAACAGGCTGGCCATCCGCGCCAGCGACCCCGCGCCGCGCATCCACGACTCGGCCTCGCCGCTGCCGCCCGCGAGCCGCCGGAACGGCCCATACGCCGCGCAGAACGGCTGGCCCGGCGGAAGCCCGGAGATCGGCAGCAGACCGGAGTCGAGCCAGCGGACCTCGACCGGCGCCGGGCCCTCCTCGCGCATCACCGAAAGCTCGATCGACCCGGACGTCTGATCCGTCGAAATCCAGCTGCCGGCGTCCGACAACAGCCCCCACGCGACGTCCGGCGCCGCCGCGACCGCGATCGCGCGCAGCAACGAGGTCTTGCCCGACCCGTTGCGCCCGGCGAGGACCACCCAGCCGGGGCCGGGCAGCCGAAGGTCGACGGCGCGGGCGCCACTGAAGCCGCGGATGTTCTCCAGCCGGACCCGCTCGATGTACATGGAGGAAGCTTACGACGGCGCGGACGTCACCTGGGCCCCCGAAAGTGGGTCGCCATCACGAAATCCATCACAGCGAGCGCCTTGCCGACATCCACGTCCGAAACGACCTTCGAGCGGTCCCAGTCCTCGATCCCCCGCTCCTGCTCGGGCGATATTCGCAGCTGGACATGCCCTCGGACGTCGAGGTTCCCGAGCGGTGAGGCGTAAAGGGCGAATTCGTGGTCATCCTGCGAATGGAACGTGACTCCAGGGCTTTCCCCGAACGTGATCAGCTGATGGTCTTTGAAGGTCTTGTTCGGATCCGCGTGCCATTCCCCCGGCGCGCCGCCGTTCGCGGTGGCCCCGGCCTCGATCTGCAGCCGATGTTTCGGCTCGACGAAGTAGCACGCTCCCGGCGTGGCGATCGGCGCGAAGTCCGAGCCGAAAGCCATCTTGACCGCGTCACGGAACACCGCGCATTCGACGTTCGGATCCGCGGCGCCGGCGGCGATGATCCTCTCGGCGCCGGTCGGTACTTCGACCTCGACCGCCGGATCACAGTTCTCACCCTCCTCGGTGGAGACCCAGTCCGCGCAGGCCCCGACCCGGGCGCTGTCTTGACCGTCCGGCGGATAGACGAGGTCGCGGGGCAGCTTCGCGGCGCCCGCCGTGGCGAAGTCGCGGAGGAGTCCGCAGTCCTTGCTGCGGGTCATCCCCAGTTCGAACCTGACCGCGCGCTGGAAGCTCACGGGCACCGTGATCGCACAACCGTCGAGTCTGCCCTCACGCCGGGTTTCTTCCTGATAGCCCTTCGCCCCGCCCAAGTCGAAGACTGCTCCGTCGACCCGGTGGAGAACCAGGTGACCCGGATCCACGTCCTCGGCGTAGATGAGAGGTTCGTAACCGTCACGGACGAGGGTGCACATCTTCCTGCCGTACTTCACCTTGGGCTCGCGTGTGACGGGCCGGGTGTCGCCCGCCTTTCTGCGGTCGTAGGCGCCCAGGTCGATCAACTCGCAGAAGTCGAGCGCCGCGAGCGCCGCCCCGACGGCCTCCTCGTCGCGATCCGCGGGACGCGGTTGCTTCGGCTGCCATTTCGGAAACTGCGGTGGCGGCGGGGGCGTATCCACGGATTCCGCACAAGCCGTCAGCAGGCCGAGGAGTACTGCGCCGAGAATCACTCTTCGGAACTTCATTACGCAGAGTATGCGAATTCCGATCGCCGCCTACCAGGTGGAACCTCGTTTCCTGGGGCACATTCACACGATCGGTTTTCACGGATAGTCACCGAGTTCGCCTCGGCTATTCAGCAGGGAACGTGGCTTTATGCAGGCGGGTTCACCGACCCGGGAACCCTGGTAATCTTCCCGGCGTCGGATTACGCAGGGTGCATCGGGGAGACGCGCCTTGTAGCCACGGGAGGGGCACATGACGACGGTGACTTCGGGGCGGCTTCGGCCATTCAGCGGGGAACGGTTCGGCATCGCGGGGGTGCATGGCCGTGCCTGAGGGATCGCCGGTCTACGAGCCGGGCCTGCGCTGGAGTGAAGTCGACCGCTTCCGCCCTACCGGGGGCTCCTACGGGACACCTGTCGCCGAGGGCGCGGGGTTCAAGTATGACGAGGCAACCCTTCATGAACTGGCGAATGAGTGGTCTGACCTGGCCAAAGAGTACAAAGCTGATCTGAATCAGGCGGACTACCTAGTCAAGACGAAGCCACCTGGCGCGGAGTACGCGAGCGGGAACAACGCCGACATCACTCAACAATCCGGCGCGGCACTCAGGGACGCGCTGACCCAGCGCATCGCCTACTGCGAGAACATGGCGCGCAAGTACACAGCCGCACTCGGCAAGTACGCCGCTGCGGACGAACACGCCGCCACGGTCATCAATCACCAGCCGAAGGGCATCTTGTGATGCGACGCTCCGTCCTTCTCGTCGGTATTGCCGCGCTTGCACTTGCCGGGTGCTCGCCAACGACCACCCAGGGCACTCCCACGCCTACGAATGGTGGCACGAGCGCAGGCCCTTCGAGCTCTTCTCAGGTGCCTGCACCCGACGTTCCCAAGGTCGCCAATCCGCTCACCCTGACGCAGGTCAAGCAAGCACCCTGCAACGCTCTAACCGAAAAACAGGCAAGTGAGCTCCTCGGCCCCGGCGCCGCACCCAAGGAACGTTTAGACGGCACGGCGGGCCCCTCCTGCATGTGGTCCATCCCCTCCACCTCCCGCCCGCTGATAGACGTGATCTTCGGCCGGTCTCCCGACGGAGGTACTGCAAGTGTTTACAAGGCCAAAGGTGCCGCCTACAAGCTCGTCGAACCGCTCTCACCGGTAGACGGCTACCCGCTCACTGTCTACGGCGTGACTGACGAACGCCCCTCTGGCAAGTGCTCAGTGGCGCTTGGGGCCAGCGACACCGAAACCGTCGGAATCGTGGTGGAGCAGTCCGAGGCCAACATCGGCGCGAAGGACCCCTGTGACGCCGCGCGCGAAGCCGCGGTAAGAGTCCTGACCACCATCCGAGGGAGCAACTGATGGTCGCAGAAGGACCTCTCACCGCCTTTCAGATCTATGAACAGATCACCAAGGGCGAAGGCACCGGCTCGCTCTCCGATGCTCAGCGTGCCGCTCATGAGCTGACGCGGCGCCACCACGAACGGGCGCAGCGGCTCGCCGCGCTCGCCCAGAAGACCCTGGCGGGCTGGCAGGGCGGGGCCAGCATGGCAGCAGTCGACGCGACGGTGCCGGTCGTCGAAGCGGCGGCAGACGACGTGACGCACCTGACGCGGGCCCAGACCGCCATCAGTTCCCAGATGGACGCGTTCGGTACGGCCAAGAACTCGGTCAAGCCGGTGCCGCCCGAGCAGCCCGCACCGACGGCCGAGGACGTCAAGGCTGTCATGAGTGGCGGCCTGGTCGGCTACTGGAGCAAGGTCCAGGGGTACCAGGCCGACAGCCAGCACAACATCGACACCTTCGCGTCCTATCACTCCGCCAGCACCGCCAACGGCGATGAGCTCCCCGCCCAGTACGCGCAGCTCACCGACCCGGGCGGCAGCGTCACCTTGGACGAGGGCGGCGCCGGGAAGCCCGCGGCGAGGGGATTCGGCGACGGATCCGACGGACGCGAGCACGGCGTCGGCGAGCCCTACCGAGGACCGAGCGGCCCGAGCGGCCCCAGCACGCCGAGTGGACCCAGCGGGCCGAGCGCACCGGCGCCGGGTGCCGCGGCCGACACTGGTCCTCAGCCTGGGCAAGAACCCCAGCCGGGGCAGCATCATCCCGGCCATCAGCAGCCGGACGACGGGACCCGTGCGAATTCGTACACGCCGCCCCAGACCACGCCGGTCGTACCGCCGGCGGCGAACCTCGACTTCGGGCCGACCGGTAAGCCGAACCCCACCTACAACACGCCCGGTGCTTTCCCGCCCGGGTACGGACCCGGGACGAGCGGGCCCGGCGTCTACGGTCCCGGCACGGGCGGCGGCAGGTCGCCAGGCGTGCCGGGCGGCGGTTTCCGCGGTGGTGTCCCAGGAGGGCCTGGCGGGACAGGACAGCAGCCAGGCATGGGTGGCCGGAGCGGTGCCGGGATGCCCGGCGAGGGCGTGGCCGGCCGCGGTACGGCGGGGGCGGCAGGCGCCGCCGGTCGTGGCGGGGCGAACGGCATGCCGATGGGAGCTGGCGCGGGTCGCGGCGGGAAGGGCGAGGAGGACAAGGAGAAGAAGGCTCCGGCGTACCTCCAGAACCCGGATCCCGACGAGACCTTCGGCGGCTACACCGAAAAGCCGATGCCGCCGGTGATCGGCGAGAAGAAGAAGTAGCGCCACAGTCCCAGGGGAGGGAGGCACGTGGTGCTCGCGCGCCCGGTCGAGATCACGCTCGACACATTGTTGACCGCGTTCCGTCACGCCGGGTGCGGAGATCCGCATCTGATCTTCGCGGGCGGGCTGCGGTACATCCCGCCGTCGTCGCGGAACGGTGAGGACCGGGCGGCGTTCGAGGAGCTCGGCGGGCTCGGGTTCACCGAGGGCAAACGGCTGACCAGCGACTTCGAGGACGTCCTGCACATACTCGACCGGCCGAACACCGAGTACTACGCGACGGTTCGCACGGAGGCCGAGCAATACAGCGTGCTCGTCGCCGTGCGCGGGCGTGCCGCGGTGACGGCGATCTGCGAAGGAAACCGGGTGTGGCTGAAAGGCGTGCGGACCTCCGATCGCGCGGCGGCGCTCGTGCTGAACCTGCCCGAGTACCCGCCCGCGCGATTCTCCCCGTTCTCCTTGCCCCAGGACGACTTCAAGGGCGACGGCAGCGATCTCTACGACGAGCCCGCATCTCGAAGCCGGGAAGCCCGGCAACTGGACGAGGTATTCGAGCAACCCTATTTCGGCGTCGGGTTCTTCGCCGCGGCCAAGCGTCCTGACGGCGGAAGACGTACCGAAGCGACGGACGGTCTGTCCTATTTGGACCTCGATGCCGGACGGGTGGCCATGCACGTGAGCGGCCCACCTCGGAACCGGTACATCACCGTCCTCCCCGGCGAACCCACGTTACTGGCGCAGAAGGTCGCCGCGCTGCGCGCGAGCCTCGACCACTGACTCGATCAGACGCACCGACCGCGACGGATCCAGCGCGACAGCGTCCACAGTGGACTGACCATAGGGAGCGACATCGCTGGGCCGGTGCAAGAACAGCCCGGTTCCCCGATGTTTCAAGTAGACCAACGGCCGCGCGGGGCCGAATTCCAGCAGAACGTAGTCGCCGCCGGGATGTGCCCCGGCGGCGAACGGGATGACTCGGAGTTCGACGGTGGGCCGTTCGGCCATCGCGATGAGATGCCGAAGCTGATTCGTCATCACTCCTGGCCCACCGACTTGGCGACGCAGCACTCCTTCGTCGACATAAGCGACGAACTTCTTCTGTCCCAGCATCGCAACGGAAGAGTTCGTAGCCCTTGCGTAGGCGGGTGTTCGGAGCAGGTCAGGGACGAGTGTGGTCCCGAAAGCGACGATCTTGGTGGCCTCCTTTTCGTACTGCGCGAGCGTTTCCCTCTGGAGGGCCACGTCGGCGAACCACCAGTGCCCGCTGTCGCGAGCCAGCGAGAGCAGCGCCTCTCGACGCTCCCCCGTGACCTGATAGATCGCGAGCAGCGCGGACACCTCCTCGACGGACGCCGTCCGCAGGCCCGTTTCGATTCGGCTGATCGTCGATTGGGACCATGCCAGTTTGTCGGCCACTTCTGTCGCGGCCAGCCTGGCGGCCCTCCGGGCGACTCGAAGTGCCTCGGCGAGCGCTCTCGCCTGGGGTGTGGGCTTCGGCATCGCG
Source organism: Amycolatopsis sp. NPDC102389 (assembly GCF_044765885.1). NCBI lineage: Bacteria > Bacillati > Actinomycetota > Actinomycetes > Pseudonocardiales > Pseudonocardiaceae > Amycolatopsis > Amycolatopsis sp. NPDC102389. The sequence goes on along the minus strand of NZ_JBIWKX010000002.1, from coordinate 146,699 downwards.
AGCAACCTGCCCGGTGCGCACTGGCAAGTCATTCCCCGAGGCGGGCGACCTCGCGAACGGCGTCGGAGATGGCACGGAAGCCTTCTTCAGCAGCGCTCCGAGGACGCCATGAGGGAACTATCGAGCTCCGGCCTGACACAGAAAAGCCCCCTCACGACAGCGAGGGGGCCTTCCGTGAAGCCGGACTACTTGAGGGCGAAACCGCCGGAGCCCGCCCAGTCGAGGGCGAACGCCGGGAGCAGGCCGAGCACCAGCGTGACGATGACGCCGAGCGTGATCGCCGTGGTGGTGAACGCGCCCGGCACGGTGACGGTCGGGCCGTCCGGCGCGGGCTCGGAGAAGTACATCAGCACGATCACCCGCAGGTAGAAGAACGCGGCGACGGCGCTGAAGACCAGGGCGATGACGACCAGCGGCGCCATCCCGTCGGACAGGGCCGCCGAGAACACCACGAACTTGCCGACGAAGCCACTGGTCAGCGGGATACCGGCCAGCGCGAGCAGCAGGAAGGTGAACACGCCGGCCAGCACCGGAGACCGTTTCGCCAGCCCGGCCCAAGCGGACAGGTGCGTCGCCTCGCCGTTCGAGTCCCGCACCAGCGAGACGACACCGAACGCGGCAAGCGTGGTGAAGCCGTAGGCCAGCAGGTAGAACAGCGTGCTCGACAGGCCTTCTTCGGTCATCGCGATCGCACCGACGAGCAGGAAGCCGGCGTGCGCGATGGACGAGTAGGCGATCATGCGCTTCACGTCGGTCTGCGTCAGGCCCAGCACCGCGCCGATCAGCATCGAGATGATCGCGACGCCCCAGAGCACGCCACGCCATTCCCAACTCGTCGACTCGAACGCTACCGAGAACACCCGCAGGATCCCGCCGAACGCGGCGACCTTGGTGCAGGCGCCCATGAACGCGGTGACCGGGGTCGGCGCGCCCTGGTAGACGTCCGGGGTCCAGGTGTGGAACGGGCCGACCGAACCCTTGAACAGCAGGCCGACCGCGAGCAGGCCGAGCCCCGCGAACAGCAGCGTGTCCGAGCGGTCCGAGCCGGCGGCGGCGTTGGCGATGTCCGACAGCTTCACGGAGTTCGCGTAGCCGTAGAGCAGCGCGAGACCGTAGAGGAAGAACGCCGACGAGAACGCGCCGAGCAGGAAGTACTTGACCGCGGACTCCTGCGAGAGCAGGCGACGGCGACGAGCCAGACCGCACATGAGGTACAGCGGCAGGCTCAGGACCTCGAGCGCGATGAACATGGTGAGCAGGTCGTTGGCCGCGACGAACGCCATCATGCCGCCGAGCGCGAACAGTGTCAGCGGGAAGACCTCGGTCTGCATGCCGGTGGTGCCGACCTGCGCGCGGTCCTGGACGGTGCCGGGGCGGATACCGGCCTGCGCGACGAACGCGCCGCCCGGTTCGACCGAGCGGTCCGCGATCAGCAGCAGCGCGCCCAGCGCGAGCGCCAGCAGCGTGCCCCAGAGGAACAGTGACGGCCGGTCGACGGCGATCGCGCCGCTGAAGGTCGTGATGCCGTTCTTCGGCGCGGACGAGCTGGCGTACCAGACGAGGAAGACGCCCGCCGCCCCGATCCCGAGCAGGGACAGGAAGACCTGCGACGGCCACCGCATGTGCTTGGGCAGGAAGGCTTCGAACAGCACGCTGACACACGCGGCCCCGAGGATGATCAGGATCGGCGTGACGGCGAAGTAGTCGATCGACGGCACCTGCACCGCGGGCGCCTGAGTCAAGAAGAGCACGGTTTACTTGCCTCCCTGCACGGACGACATCGTCGCCTGCACCGACGGGGTGATCGTGTCGAGCACCGGCTTGGGATAGAACCCGAGCGCGATGATCAGCACGACCATCGGCGCCAGGATCGCGATCTCCTTGCCGCCGAGGTCCTTGATGGCCTTGGTCGCCCCGAGTTCGGGAGCGATCGCCGTGCCAGGGCCACCGCCGGCGCCGATCAGGGCGTCACCGCGGACGGGGCCCTGCATGACGCGCTGGTAGAGCCAGAGCACGTACGCCGCGGCCAGCACCATGCCGACCGTCGCGATGATCGTGTACACCGGGTAGTCCACAAAGGACCCCAGCAGCACCAGGAACTCACTGATGAACGAGTTCGTGCCGGGCAGGGACAAAGTGGACAGACCGGCGATGAGCAGCATCCCGCCGAGCAGCGGGGTCACCTTCGCCATGCCGCCGTAGTCGGAGATCCGCGTGGATCCGCCCCGCATCACGATCAGGCCGACGACCACGATCAGCATGCCGGTGGCGAGGCTGTGGTTCAGCATGTACGACACCGAGCCGACCATCGCCTGCTCGTTGAAGGTGAAGATGCCCAGCGCGATGAAGCCGAAGTGGGCGATCGACACGTACGCGATGAAGCGTTTCATGTCGCGCTGCCCGGCCGCGAGGATCGATCCATAAAGGACGCCCGCGACGGCGAGCACCAGCACCCACGGCGCGAGTTCCTTGCTGGCGTCGGGGAACATCGGGAGGCAGTAGCGCAGGAACCCGAACGTGCCGACCTTGTCCAGCACACCGACCAGCAGCACCGCGACACCGATGGGCGCCTGGCCCGCGGCGTCCGGTAGCCAGGTGTGGAACGGCACCAAAGGGGCCTTGATCGCGAACGCGAGGAAGAACCCGAGGAACAGCCAGATCTGCGTCCCCAGCGGGGCGTCGCGGACGACCGTGACGAGCGTTTCCCAGTCGAAGCTGCCCTTGCCGAGCTTGTCCGACGCCAGCGAGTACGCCCCGATCGCCGAGGCCAGCATGATCAGGCCGCCGAGGAACGAGTACAGGAAGAACTTGACCGCCGCGTACTGCCGGTTCGCGCCGCCGTAGCCGCCGATCAGGAAGTACATCGGGATCAGCATGATCTCGAACAGCACGTAGAACAGGAAGACGTCGGTCGCGGCGAACACCGCGATGGTCAGCGCCTCCTGCACCAGGATCAGCGATAGGAACCCGCCCGCCGAGCGCCCGGCCGGGAGCTTGTCGGTGAGGCCCAGCGCGCCGACCACGATCGGCACCAGCAGGCCGATGACCGCGATCATCACCAGCGCGATGCCGTCGATGCCGAACGAGATGTGGATGCCGAAGTTCGGGATCCAGTCCATAGAGGACTTCTGCTGGATCCGATCCCCAGCGGGCGCGTAGCTCGCCCACATCGGGATCACCAGCAGGAACGTCAGGAGCGACACCACGAGCGCGGTGAGCGTCGCGAGCCTGTCGTTCTTCTTCATCCCCGCGACGACCGCGGCGCCGACCAGCGGCAGCAGGATGGTTGCGAGTACCCAGGTCATCAGGAGAACCTCACCAGCAGGAGTGCCGCCAGAAGCAGGAATGTGCCGCCCAGCATGGACAGTGCGTACGAGCGGACGAAGCCGGTCTGCAGGCGGCGCAGGCGCCCGGATCCGCCGCCGAGCGCGGCGGCGAGGCCGTTGACCGCGCCGTCGACCCCGCGGTTGTCCACGTAGACCAGCGCGCGGGCGAGCCAGGTGCCCGGGCGGGCGACCAGCGTCTCGTTCAGGGTGTTGCCGTACAGGTCGTTGCGCGCGGCCTTGACCACGGCGGAGACCCGCTCGGGGCGTTCCACCGGAACGTCCTTACGACCGACGAAGAGCCAAGCGGCCACCGCGCCGAGGACGGACAGCGCCACGGTGAGGATCGGGACCAGAGCGTGCGGGATGACGCTGTGGCCACCCTCCTCGAGCGGTCCGACCACCGGCGAGAGCCATTCGGCGAACCGGTCGCCGAGGGCGAAGAACGCGCCGGCGCCGACCGAGCCGACGGCCAGGATGATCATCGGCCACTTCATCACCGCGGGCGATTCGTGCGGGTGGAAGTCGCGGCCGTCGCTGGACTTGATCTCCTTCCAGCGTTCCTTGCCGAAGAAGGTCATCACCATCAGGCGCGTCATGTAGAACGCGGTGAGCCCGGCGCCGAGCAGTGCCGCGCCGCCCATCACCCAGCCGCGCCAGCCGCCCTGGCTCAGCGCCGCTTCGATGATCGCGTCCTTGGTGAAGAAGCCCGAGAGCGGCGGGATGCCGATCAGCGCCAGGTAGCCGAGGGCGAAGGTCCAGAAGGTGACCGGCAGGTGCTTGCGCAGCCCGCCGTACTTCCGCATGTCGACCTCGTCGTTCATGGCGTGCATGACCGAACCGGCCCCGAGGAACAGCCCGGCCTTGAAGAAACCGTGCGCCACCAGGTGCATGATGCCGAGCGCGTAGGCGATCGGCCCGAGGCCGACGGCGAGCATCATGTAACCGATCTGGCTGACCGTCGAGTACGCCAGGACCTTCTTGATGTCGTCGTAGGCGCAACCGATGATGCACCCGATCAAGAGCGTGACCGTACCGACGAGGGTGACGATCAGGCGGCCGTCCGGGGTGGCGTTGAAGATCTCGTGCGCGCGGGCGACCAGGTAGACGCCGGCGGTGACCATCGTCGCCGCGTGGATGAGGGCCGAAACCGGGGTCGGGCCCTCCATCGCGTCGGGAAGCCAGGCCTGCAGCGGGAACTGACCGGACTTACCGCAGGCGCCCAGCAGCAGGAGGATCGCGATGGCGGTGATGGCGCCGGTCGGGATCTTGTCGATCGCGCCGAAGACCTCGGCGTAACCGGTGCTCCCGACGTACTTGAACATCAGGAAGATCGCCAGCGCGAGCCCGACGTCACCGACGCGGTTCATCAGGAACGCCTTCTTCGCCGCGGTGGCCGCGGACGGGCGGTCCTGGTACCAGCCGATGAGCAGGTACGACGCGAGACCGACGCCCTCCCAGCCGAGGTACAGCGTCACGAAGCTGTTACCCAGCACCAGGATCAGCATCGAGGCGACGAACAGGTTGAGGTACGCGAAGAACCTCGACCGGTCGCGGTCCTCGGCCATGTAGCCGATCGAGTAGAAGTGGATCAGCATGCCGACGCCGGTGATCAGCAGCACGAACGTCAGCGAAAGCGCGTCGATCCGGAGCCCGAAGTCGACCTGCAGCGCCGAAACCGGGATCCACGAGAACAGCTTGACGTCCGCGACGTTCTTCGTGTCGGCCGTGAAGAAGAGGATCAGGCCGTACACAAAGGACAGTGAGACGGTCGCGCTGCCGAGGAGGTGTCCCCAGCCTCGAGCTCGTTTACCGGCCAGCAGAAGAATAAGGGCGCCGAGGGCGGGAAAAGCCACCAGCAGCCACGATGATGCGGTCAACTCGGTGCTCCTAGTACTTCAGCAGGTTGGTGTCGTCGACCGAGGCCGAGCGCCGGGTGCGGAAGATCGCCATGATGATCGCGAGCCCCACCACGACCTCGGCGGCGGCGACGACCATCACGAAGAACGCCATCACCTGGCCGTCGAGCGACCCGTTGATCCGGGCGAACGTGACCAGCGACAGGTTCGCCGCGTTCAGCATCAGCTCGATGCACATGAACACGACGATCGCGTTGCGGCGCACCAGCACCCCGACCGCGCCGATGGCGAACAGCAGCGCGGACAGGAGCAGGTAGTACGTCGGGGTCATTCCTTCTCCCCTTCAGACTTGCCGACCAGAGCGTGGGCGTCCGGTCCGTCTTCGGTCCCGGCCACCTGCTTACGCTCGTTTTCCAGCTGTGCGGCCGAAGTCGACTCGATGATCTCCGAGAGCGACTCCCTGGCGATCGAGCCGTCGGGCAGCAGCGCCGGGGTGGCGACCGAGTTGGCCGTGGCGAAGACGCCAGGGCCGGGCAGCGGCGAAGGCCGGTCGTGCTTGCCGGTGAACCGGTCGACGACGAGTTCCTTCTGGTTCTTCTTGCCGCCCTTGGCGTGCCGGTCGGTGAACGCGAGCACCATCGCGCCGAGCGCGGCGGTGATCAGCAGCGCCGACGTGAGCTCGAACGGGAACAGGTACTTGGTGAAGATCAGCCGTCCCAGGCCACCAGGTCCACCGCCGTCGAGGTTCGCCGGGTCGCGCGGCAGCGCCGGGGTGACGTTGGCCAGCGCGCGGGCCAGACCCGCGGCGAGCAGCCCGCCGACGCCGATGCCGAGCAGGGTCGCCATGACCCGCTGTCCGCGCAGCACTTCGACGACCGAGTCGGAACTCTCCCGGCCGACCAGCATCAGCACGAACAGGAACAGCATCATGATCGCGCCGGTGTAGACGATGATCTGCGTGAAGCCGAGGAACGGCGCCTGCTGGATCATGTACAGCGCGCCGAGGCACAGCATCGTGAGGACCAGCCACAGCGCCGAGTGCACGGCGTTGCGCGAGAAGATCATGCCGAGCCCGCCGAGCAGCGCGAGCGGGCCGAGCACCCAGAACGCGATCGTCTCGCCGGTGGTGATCCCGGCCGAAACGTCCGGCGCCTGTGCGAGGAGAGCCGTGATCACTGGACCGGCTCCTTCGGCTCAGCGGGCTTGCGCGCGAGTTCGGGGCCGTTCACGTAGTAGTCCTGCTCGTTCTCGCCCAGCCGCATCGGATGCGGCGGCTGCTCCATACCGGGCAGCAGCGGCGCGAGGAGGTCTTCCTTGGTGTAGATCAGCCGCTGCCGGTCGTCGTCGGCCAGCTCGTAGAAGTTGATCATCGTCAGGGACCGGGTCGGGCAGGCCTCGACGCACAACCCGCAGCCGATGCAGCGCAGGTAGTTGATCTGGTAGTCGGCGCCGTACCGCTCACCGGGCGAGTAACGCGCCTCTTCGGTGTTGTCGCCGCCTTCGACGAAGATCGCGTCGGCCGGGCAGGCCCACGCGCACAGCTCGCAGCCGACGCATTTCTCCAGCCCGTCCGGATGCCGGTTCAGCTGGTGCCTGCCGTGGTAACGCGGAGCCGCGGGGGCGCCCGCCTCCGGGTACTCCTCGGTGGCGACCTTCTTGAACATCATGCCGAAGGTGACACCGAAACCCTTGATGGGATCAAACATCCCCATCGCCGGCCTCCCTTCCACTGGAAACCGCCGCGGGCTTGCGCTTGGCAGCCCGGGCTTCGGCCTTCGCGAGGGCCTTCTGACGCGGAGTCTTCTCCGGGACCTGCAGGTCGAGCGGCGGTACGGGGAACCCGCCACCGGTCACCGGGACGTAGTCGTCGTCCGGGACCTTCTTGTCCGGCAGCAGCAGGCTCAGGATGACGACGACGAGGATGAGCGCGCCGCCGCCGATGAGGATCTGCGGGGTGGACAGGCCGCCCGAGTTCTTGATCGCGCGGACCGTGACGATCACGACGATCCAGACCAGGTTGACCGGCACCAGGACCTTCCAGCCCAGCCGCATGAACTGGTCGTACCGCAGCCGCGGCAGCGTGCCGCGCAGCCAGATGAAGCCGAACAGCAGGATGAACAGCTTGGCGGCGAACCAGATCAGCGGGAGCCAGCCCTGGTTCAGCGCGTGATCGGCGCCGACGAACGGGAACTTCCAGCCACCGAGGAACAACGTGGTGGCGAACGCCGAAACGATCACCATGTTGACGTACTCGGCGAGGAAGAACATCGCGAACTTCATCGAGCTGTACTCGGTGTGGAAACCGCCGACCAGCTCGGATTCGGCCTCGGGGAGGTCGAACGGCGCGCGGTTGGTCTCGCCGACCATGGAGATCAGGTAGATCACGAAACTCGGCAGCAGCAGGTAGAAGTACCAGCCGGTCTGCTGCGATTCGACGATCTGCGAGGTCGACATCGAACCCGCGTAGAGGATGACGCCCACAATGGACAGACCCATCGCGATCTCGTAGGAGATCACCTGAGCCGCGCTTCGCAGGCCACCGAGCAGCGGGTACGGCGAGCCGGAAGACCAGCCGGCCAGCACCAGGCCGTACACACCGATCGAGGAGCAGGCCAGGATCACCAGCACGCCGACCGGCAGGTCGACCAGCTGGAGCGTGGTGCGCTCACCGAAGATCGAGACCACCGGGCCGAACGGGATCGCGGCCAGCGCGATCAGCGCGGGCACCGCGGAGATGACCGGGGCGAGGAAGTACACCTTGCGGTCGGCGGTGTCCGGGATGATCTGTTCCTTGAACGGCAGCTTGATCGCGTCCGCCAGGGACTGCAGGTAGCCGCCGGGGCCGACCCGGTTGGGGCCGGGACGGTTCTGCATCCGGCCGACCGCTTTCCGCTCCCAGACGATCAGGAAGATCGTCAGGATCGGGCCGATCAGCAGGATGACGACCGTCTTGATCAGGATCAGCCACAACGGGTCGTCCGCCAGCAGCGCCGCCCGCTCGGCGGCGTCCGGCATCTGGCTGAGCAACGGAGTCACTTCTCACCTCCGGTGAGGGTGACGGCCGAGCCGTGTCCCGCGCCGAGAGACGCGCGGACGGCCGAGCCGTCGGAGTTGCCCGGGAGCCACACGACGCCGTCCGGCAGGTCGGCGACCTCGATCGGCAACGTGATGGAACCGCGTTCGGTGGAGACCTTGACGCTGCCGCCCAGGCCTTCGGCGGTCTTCGCCGAGAGCTTGGCGACGACCTCGCGCTGCGTGCCCTTGAGATGCGGCTCGCCGTCCTGCAGCGAACCGTTGTCGATCAGCTGCCGCCAGGTGGCGAGGAGAGCCTTGCCGTTCGACGCGCCCGCGGCGGCTACCGCCACCGGCTCGAAGGTCACGGGCTCGGTCTTGCCGGGCAGCTTCGCCAGATCGGCGGCCGAGGCGGCCGGCGTCTGCGTGAACAGGTCCGCGTCCATCTCGACGGCGAGGGTGTCGAGCACCCGGCAGTCCGGCAGGGCGCCGGTGCCTTCGAGGGTGACGGCGAACTCGCGGCGGCGGCCTTCCCAGTTCAGGTAGCTGCCCGCCTTCTCGACCGCCGGGGCGATCGGGAGGACGACGTCCGCGTGCTCGGTGACCGCGCTGTGCCGCAGTTCGAGGCTCACCACGAACTTCGCGTTCTCGAGCGCGCGGCGGGCCAGCTCCGGGTCCGGCAGGTCGTCCGGGTCGACGCCGCCGACCAGCAGGCCGTCGATGTCCTGACCGGAAGCGGCCTTCAGGATGGCGGTGGTGTCGCGGCCTTCCGCGGCGGGAAGCGTGACGCCCCAAGCCTTTTCGACCTCGGCGCGAGCTTCCGCGTCGGTGACCGGGCGGCCACCCGGCAGCAGCGTCGGCGCCGCGCCCGCCGCCAGGGCGCCGCGCTCACCCGCGCGACGCGGGATCCACGCGAGCCGGGCGCCGGTGCGCTCCACCAGCCGGTGCAGGGCCGAGAACAGACCGGGGACCTCGGCGGCGCGCTCGCCGACGAGGATCACGGATCCTTCCGAGGCCAGTGCCTGGTCGACGTCCTGCGCGTGCTGCGCGATGCCGTCGATCGCGGCGGCTTCGCTGCCCGGCGCGCAGGCCAACAGCTCGCCGAAGGTCTTGCGGACCGAGGAGGTGGTCCACTGTCCCAAGTGGACGACGCGGGTGCGGTTCTTGCGGGCCGCCTTGCGCAGCCGCAGGAACACGATCGGCGCCTCGTCCTCCGGCTCGAACGCGACGCACAGCACCGTGCGCGCCCGCTCGATCTCGCCGAAGGTGACGCCGCTGTCCGGCGTCGTCCCGACCACGTGCGACGCGAGGAAGCCCAGCTCCTCGGCCGAGTGCGGACGGGCCCGGAAGTCGATGTCGTTGGTACCCAAGGCGATCCGCGCGAACTTCGAGTACGCGTAGGCGTCTTCGACGGTCAGACGGCCGCCAGTCAGCACCGCGGCGCCCTTGCCGTCCCGCGCCTTGGCCAGCCCTTCGGCGGCCGCACGCAGCGCGTCGGTCCAGGAAGCCTCTTCGAGCACGCCGTCGGCGTTGCGGACCAGCGGACGCCGGATGCGGTCGTCGGCGGTGGCGTAGCGGAAGGCGAACCGGCCCTTGTCGCAGAGCCACTCTTCGTTGACCTCGGGGTCGTCGCCCGCGAGCTTCCGCATGACCTTGCCGCGGCGGAAGTCGGTCCGCTCGGCGCAGCCGGACGAGCAGTGCTCGCACACGCTCGGCGAGGACACCAGGTCGAACGGCCGCGAACGGAACCGGTACGCGGCCGACGTCAGCGCGCCGACCGGGCAGATCTGGATGACGTTGCCGGAGAAGTACGACTGGAACGGCTGACCGGACGTGGTCCGCGAGGCCAGGTCCAGTACGTCCGCGGTCTCCGCGGTCCCGATCTGCTGGTGGGCACCGCGTTCGAGCAGCTCGATGAACGGGTCACCGGCGATCTCGCGCGAGAACCGGGTGCAGCGCTGGCAGAGCACGCAACGCTCACGGTCCAGCAGCACCTGCGAGGAGATCGGCAGCGGCTTCGCGAACGTCCGCTTCGTGTCGACGAAACGGGAGTCCGCGCGGCCGTGCGCGAGCGCCTGGTTCTGCAGCGGGCATTCGCCGCCCTTGTCGCAGATCGGGCAGTCCAGCGGGTGGTTGATGAGCAGCAGCTCCATCACACCCTGCTGGGCCTTGTCCGCGACGGCCGAGGTCAGCTGGGTCTTCACGACCATGCCGTCGGCGACCGTCATGGTGCACGAGGCCTGCGGCTTCGGCATCGGGCGGCCGCCCATTTCGACCTCGACCAGGCACTGGCGGCAGGCGCCCGCCGGGTCGAGCAGCGGGTGGTCGCAGAAGCGCGGGATGACCGTGCCGAGCCGTTCGGCGGTGCGGATCAGCAGCTCGCCCTTGGGCGCGATGACCGTTTCACCGTCGATGACCAGCTTGACGTGGCCTTCGGGGACCGGAGTGTCCTCTGTGGACGTTCCGGGCTTGTCGGGTGCGATCGTCATGCCTGCGCCCCCACCAGTTCGCGCTTGTTGGTTTCACACAACGCGAGGAATTCCTCGCGGAAGTACTTGATCCCGCTCTGGATCGGCGAGACCGCGCCGTCGCCGAGCGCGCAGAACGAGCGGCCGAGGATGTTGTCGCAGACGTCGAGCAGGGTGTCGATGTCCTCCTCGGTGCCGTGGCCCTCGACCATGCGCTCCAGGATCTGCGCCAGCCAGTACGTGCCCTCGCGGCACGGCGTGCACTTGCCGCAGGACTCGTGCTCGTAGAACTGCGTCCACTTCATCACGGCCCACGGCACGGAAACGGTCTCGTTGAAGACCTGCACGGCCGTCGTGCCCAGCATCGACCCGGCTTCCGCCGCGCCTTCGAAGTCCAGCGGAACATCGAGGTGCTCGGCGGTGAACATCGGGGTGGACGAACCACCCGGCGTCCAGAACTTCAGCGGGATGCCGTCCTTCATACCGCCCGCCATGTCGAGCAGCTCGCGCAGCGTGGTGCCGAGCGGGCATTCGTACTGGCCGGGCTTCTCGACGTGGCCGGAGATCGAGTAGATCTTCGGGCCGGGCGACTTCTCGCGGCCCATCTGGCGGAACCAGTCGGAACCGCCGTTGACGATGTACGGCGCGCTGGCGATGGTCTCGACGTTGTTCACCGTGGTCGGCGCGGCGTAAAGACCGGCGGCGGCCGGGAACGGCGGCTTGAGCCGCGGCTGACCGCGACGGCCTTCCAGCGAGTCCAGCAGCGCCGTCTCCTCGCCGCAGATGTACGCCCCGGCGCCCGCGTGCACGGTGATGTCGAGGTCGAATCCGGAGTCGAGGATGTTCTTGCCGAGGTAGCCCGCTTCGTACGCCTCGCGCACGGCCGCGTTGAGACGGCGGATGCAGTGCAGCGCCTCGCCGCGGACGTAGATGAAGCAGTGGTGCGAACGCATCGCGTACGAGGCGATGATGCAGCCCTCGATCAGCGAATGCGGGTCCGCCATCATCAGCGGGATGTCCTTGCAGGTGCCCGGCTCGCCCTCGTCGGCGTTGATGACGAGGTAGTGCGGCTTGTCCTCGTTGGGCGGCATGAAGGACCACTTGATGCCGGCCGGGAAGCCGGCGCCACCACGGCCGCGGAGGCCGGAGTCCTTGACCAGCTGGACGATCTGCTCGGGAGTGGCCTTGAGCGCCTTGCGGATCGCGGTGTAGCCCTCGAGGGCTTCGTAGGACTGGATCGTCCAGGAGTTGGGCGAAAGCCAGCGCTTCGTGAGGACCGGAGTGATGGGATCGGCCATTACTTCGTCTCCCCTGTTTTTGATGGCAGAGCCGGCAGCGGAACGTCCTTCATGGCGGGCGCGGTCCAGCCGCGGTCCTGCGCGACCTGCGCGCCCCGCAGGGTTTCGACGGCCTGCGAAGGACCGTCGACGTCCGTGCGGTACTGCTGTGCGTCCTCCGGGAAGAACCCGGCGAGCTGCAGTTCGGCGCCCTTGAAGTTCGTCAGCGGCGCGCCGCGCGTCGGGGCCGGCTTCTTGCCCGCCTGCAACGCGTCGACCAGCGCGACGGCCTTGTCCTCGGTCTGGTTGTCGAAGTACTCGTAGTTGACCTGGATGACCGGGGCGAGGTCACAGGCCGCGAGACATTCGGCGTGCTCCAGCGTGATCGAGCCGGGCTCGTTCGGCGTGCCCGCGGTTTCGTTGTGCCCCAACGGCTTCTCGTCGGAGCCGAGGTGCGTCTGGAGCTTCTTGTAGATCGCGTCGCCGCCCATGGCCGCGCAAAGCGTGTTGGTGCAGACGCTCACCAGGTGCTCGCCGCAGGGGCGGCGCTTGTACATGGTGTAGAACGTCGCGACCGCGCTGACCTCGGCGTCGGACAGGTCCAGGTTCCGCGCGCAGAAGGCGATGCCCTCCTGGCTCACGTAACCCTGCACCGACTGCACCAGGTGCAGCATCGGCAGCAGCGCCGACCTCGACTGCGGGTACCGCGCGATCAGGTCCCGCGCCTTGGCGTAGGTGTCGGCGTCGAAGATGTCTTCGAGCTTCGCGTTCTCCAGGATCCCTTCCGCCTCGGCGGGATCCGGCGCGATCGCGATCACGTCGACGTCACCACCGGCGGCGATGTGGGTCTCCTCGGCCAGGCTGGTGCCGGGCTCGGGCGTCGGTGTCGTTCCGGGCTGGGTGCTCAACGGTCCACTCCCCCCATGACGGGGTCGATCGAGGCGATGGCGGCGATCACGTCCGCCACCAGGCCGCCTTCGGCCATCGCGGGCATCGACTGCAGGTTCACGAAACTCGGTTCGCGCACGTGGACCCGCAGCGGCCTGGTGCCGCCGTCGGAGACCAGGTGCACGCCGAGTTCGCCGCGCGGCGATTCCACCGACGTGTAGGTCTGGCCCGGCGGGACCTTGAAGCCCTCGGTGACCAGCTTGAAGTGATGGATCAGCGATTCCATCGACTGGCCCATGATCTTGCGGACGTGCTCGAGCGAGTTGCCCATGCCGTCGCTGCCGATCGAGAGCTGCGCCGGCCAGGCGACCTTCTTGTCCTCGACCATGACCGGGCCCGGCTCGAGCTTCTTGAGGCACTGCTTGATGATCCGCAGGCTCTGGTGCATCTCCTCGACACGCAGCAGGTAGCGCGCCCAGCAGTCCGCCTCGGTCGAGGTCGGGATGTCGAACTCGAACTCGTCGTAACGGGAGTACGGCTCGGTCTTGCGCATGTCCCACGGAAGACCGGCGCTGCGCAGCACCGGCCCGGTGACACCGAGCGCGAGGCAGGCGTCGACCGGCAGGTACCCGACGCCCTTGAGCCGGTTGCGCCAGATCGGCTGACCGGTGAAGAGCTTGTCGTACAACGGAAGCCGCTCGTCCATCGTCTTGACGAACGCGCTGACCACCTCGTGGTAGTCGGCGGGCATGTCCTGCGCGAGCCCGCCGGGGCGGATGAACGCGTGGTTCATCCGGAGACCGGTGAGGTGCTCCAGCAGGTGCAGGACCTCTTCGCGCTCACGGAAACCGAGCGTCATCGCCGTGGTGGCACCGAGTTCCATGCCGCCGGTGGCGATGTAGACCAGGTGCGAACCGATGCGGTTGATCTCCAGCAGCATCACGCGCAGCAGCTCGGCGCGGCGCGGGGCCTGGATGCCGAGCAGCTTCTCGACACCGAGGCAGTACGCCATCTCGGTCGAGAGCGGAGCGAGGTAGTCCATGCGCGTCACGAAGGTGACGCCCTGGGTCCACGTGCGGTACTCGCAGTTCTTCTCGATCCCGGTGTGCAGGTAGCCGATGACCGAGCGGAGCTGGGTGACGGTCTCGCCCTCCATCTCCAGCACGAGCCGGAGCACGCCGTGCGTCGACGGGTGCTGCGGGCCCATGTTGATGACCATGCGCTCGTCGTGGCGGGAGTCCTCGATGAGGTCTTCCCAGTCACCGCCGGAAACGGTGTAGACGCGGCCTTCGGTGGTGTCGCGGGAGTCGGCTTCGGGGACTTCGGTTGCTTCTGCTGCGTTCTCGCTGATGCTCACGAGTACGACCTCCGCTGGTCCGGCGGCGGGATCTCCGCGCCCTTGTATTCGACCGGGATCCCGCCGAGCGGGTAGTCCTTGCGCTGGGGGTGGCCGTCCCAGTCGTCCGGCATGAGGATGCGGGTGAGCGCCGGGTGCCCGTCGTAGACGATGCCGAACATGTCCCAGGTCTCCCGCTCCTGCCAGTCGGCCGTCGGGTAGACCCCGACCAGCGACGGGACGTGCGGGTCTTCGATGTCGAGCGTGACCTCCAGCCGGATGCGGCGCCGGTAGGTCATCGACGTGAAGTGGTAGACCGAATGCAGCCGCTGCGGGACGTCGACGCCGTAGTCCACACCGGACACCGAGCTCAGCAGTTCGAAGCGGAGACCGGCGTCGTCGCGCAGGACCTTGGCGATCTCGACGAGGTGCTCGCGGGAGACGTAGAAGGTGATCTCGCCGCGGTCGACCGTCGTCTGCAGGATCGCGTTCGCCGGGATCTTGTTGTCCGCCAAGGCCGCGTAGAACTCGTCGGCGAACTCGTCGAACCAGCCGCCGTACGGGCGCTCCGCCGGGGGCGGGCTGTACGCGGGGAGGCGGACGCCGCCGTAACCGGAGGTGTCACCGGTGCCGCGCACGCCGAACATGCCCTGGCGCTCTTTACCGGTGACGACCGGCTCGGCCGGGCGCGTGCCCTGCGGCTCGAGGCCGCCTTCGGGACGCTCGGCGCTGGACTGCTCGCCGCCGGTTTCCGGCTTTTCTTCGGGGGAGTTGCTCGTGTTGTCGTCGGGCACGTCGCTCACTTCTTCGCGTACTTGATCGAGGAGGCGATCAGCTCGGTGCGCTCACCGCTGGCGGCGCGGATCGCGGCCCGGCGGGCGTTGATCGGCTCGTCCTGGATCTTGGCGTGCAGCTTCAGGATCGCGTCGAGCAGCATCTCGGGGCGCGGCGGGCAGCCGGGGAGGTACATGTCGACCGGGACGATGTGGTCGACACCCTGCACCACGGCGTAGTTGTTGAACATCCCGCCGGAAGAGGCGCAGACGCCCATCGCCAGCACCCACTTGGGCTCGGCCATCTGGTCGTAGATCTGGCGGAGCACCGGCGCCATCTTCTGCGTGACGCGGCCGGCGACGATCATCAGATCCGCCTGGCGCGGCGTCGCGCTGAAGCGCTCCATGCCGAAACGCGCGATGTCGTAACGGGAACCGCCGACGGTCATCATCTCGATCGCGCAGCAGGCGAGACCGAAGGTGGCGGGCCACATGGAGTTCTTGCGGGCCCAGTTCACCAGGCCTTCGAGACTGGCCAGGAGGATGCCGTTGGGGAGTTTTTCTTCGAGGCCCATGCTTCTCTAGTTCCAATCCAGGCCGCCGCGACGCCATACGTAGGCGTACGCGAAACCGACCGTCGCGATGAACAGCACGATCTCCACCAGGCCGAACATGCCCAGCGCGTCCGCGGAGACCGCGAACGGGTAGAGGAAGACCATCTCGATGTCGAACAGGATGAACAGCATCGCGGTGATGTAGTACGCGACCGGCATCCGGCCGCCGCCGACGACCGGCTGCGGCGACGGTTCGATACCGCATTCGTAGGCCGCGAGCTTCGCCTTGTTGGCCCGGCTCGGGCCGACGAGCGGGCCGAGCAGCACCGAGAGCACCGCGAATCCGAGAGCGAGGACGAACAAAAGGACCAGGGGGAGGTACATGTCCAGGTTCGGCACCGAAGAGGTGTTCGCCTGGGTCAGCACGGGCAACATCAGCACGGGGTTTTCGCCATCCTTTCCGCGCCGCTGCGGTTTTCGAGTCGGGGTTCACCGCTTCCCTCGGTCGGCACCCTAAGTCACCTGGGTCACACCGCCGAGGGTTAGGCAACCCTTACGGGCCGTGCATGACGGCCCCCTTGCTTGTGAAATAGTTCACAAGCCTCCCGTCGAGGATGTGAAGCGATTCACAAAGCATGGGGCGAGTGTAGGACGTGACTCACATTCTTGTCCCTAGGCCCCGTGCTATAAGGCTGCCCTAACTTGGCCGCACGGCCAGTACGGTTTCTTCCGGCGTGCGATACCGGTGACCTGCGACGTCGTTCCCAAGATCGGCTTCGCGGGGCTGTTTGACCACATTTGTCCTGTGACCGATACCACTGCGCGGAGTACCCGTGACTGGTCCAGACGTGTGGGCTGAAGGGGCCTTTCCCCGCGTCAGACGCGACGAAAGGGCCCTTCACCGCGTGAGATGCGGTGAAGGGCCCCTTCAGCCCAAGCGTCAACGCGGAGAGGGAGTCGCCCGTGCCAGAGCAGCGATCAGACGATCGACGCCGTCCCCGCCCTTGGCGTCGTAGCAGCCCGAAAGTCCCTTGTACACCAACGGAAGGATCGAGTTGATCCGCAGCCCGTACTTCGTCGCGGCGTGCATGATCTTCGGCTTCCCGATCAGCTTCGCGAACACGTTGCCGAGCCGGTAGTAGCCGCCCATCAGCTCAGCGACGGCACGCGGGTAGCCCTCCAGCGCCCGCTCACGCGAAGGACCTTCGCGCCGGGCCAAGGCCTGCACGACGAACTCCGACGCCAGCTGCGCGGACTCCATCGCGGCCGAGATGCCTTCGCCGTTGAACGGGCTGACCATGCCGCCCGCGTCGCCGAGCAGCAGCAGGCCGTCGCGGTAGTGCGGGGTGCGGTTGAAGCCCATCGGGAGACCGGCGCCGCCGACCTTGCCGATGGCGTTCTCCTCGCGGTAGCCCCATTCCTCGGGCGTCCCGTCGAGCCACTGGCGCAGCAGCGCGCGGTAGTCGGTGCTGCGGAACGCGGCCGACGTCGACAGCATGCCGAGGCCGACGTTCACCGTGCCGTCGCCCAGCGGGAACGCCCAGCCGTAGCCGGGCAGCAGCTTCGGATCGCGCGGGTCCGAGCGGTCCCAGAGCTCGAGGTGACCCTCGATGAACGGGTCGTCGTGGCGCGGGCTCTTGTAGTACTGCCGCACCGCGACGCCCATCGGGCGCTTCTCGTTCTTCTGGATGCCGACACTCAGCGCGAGGCGCGCGGAGACGCCGTCGCAGGCCAGGACCAGCGGAGCGCGGTAGCTCACCGGCGTCTTCTCCGGGCCGACCTTCGCTTCGACGCCGATCACGCGACCGGTCGGGCTGGTGACGGCGCCGGTGACGGTGGTGCGCTCGTAGAGCCGCGCGCCTGCCTTGACCGCGGTCTTCGCGAGCAGATCGTCGAAGTCCTGACGGGTCCGCGAAACGCCGTACGGCGGGTAGCTCGTCAGGTCCGGCCAGTCCAGCTCCAGCGTGAGCTCGCCGGTGAGGATCCGCAGGCCGCGGCTGTGCACCCAGCCCGCGTCCTCGCTCGTGTCGATCCCCAGGTCGATGAGCTGCTTGACGCCACGCGGGGTCAGGCCGTCGCCGCACACCTTCTCGCGCGGGAACTCGGTCTTCTCCAGCAGCAGCACGTCGACGCCCGCGCGGGCGAGGTACGTGGCGGCGGTGGAGCCGGCCGGTCCGGCACCGACGACGATGACTTCGGCGTCGTGGTCAGCGTTGCGACGGGTCATGCCTAAGAATCTACAGAGGGCTTTTTGGCACGGTGGATGGCGACGACGCCGAACGTGAGGTTCAGCCACTCCACCTCGGTCCACCCGGCGCTCGCGATGATCTCCCCGAGCGTCCGCTGATCCGGCCACGCCAGCATGGATTCGGCCAGGTAGGAGTAGGCCTCGGGGTTCGACGAGGTCCGGGCGCCGACCCAGGTGAGCAGCTTCGCGATGAACTTCCGGTGCAGGAACCGGATCGGCGGGAATGTGGGCGTCGACACCTCGCAGATCACCAGACGGCCACCCGGTTTGACCACCCGCGCGATCTCGGTGAGCGCGGCCTTGGTGTCGACGAAGTTCCGCAGCGCGAGCGAGATGGTCACCGCGTCGAAGCTTTCGTCGGCGAACGGCAGCTTCATCGCGTCGGCGGCCACCATGGGGACGCCGCGATGCTTGCCGGCCTTGAGCATGCCGACCGAGAAGTCCGCCGCGAGGCACCAGGCTCCGTTGCGCGCGTACTCGACGGTGGACACGCCGGTGCCCGCCGCGAGGTCCAGCACCTTCTCGCCGCGTTTGGCGTCCAGCACCCGGCCGGTGATGGTGCGCCAGCGACGATCGAAGCCGAAGGTCATGAACGAATTCGCGCGGTCGTAGCCGTCCGCGACGTCGTCGAACATGGCGGCGACTTCGTGCGGATCCTTGTCAAGACTCGCTCGGGACATACCCGCACACTACTTCGCTCACGCTGAGGGATCGCGGCCAAGCGGGAGCAAAGCGACGCCCCGTAGGTTCACCTGGCCCGGTGAAGCAACGCCGGGGCACGGTGCGCACCGGCCCCCGCGACCTCGCCGGCGAGGATCCTCCGCTCCAGCAACCGCAGTTCCGGCCCCGGTTCGAGGCCGAGCTGATCGACCGAAACCCGGAACGCGCGCCGGTAGGCCGCCAGCGCGTCGGAGGTGCGCCCGGCGCGCCACAGAGCGTCCATCAGGAGGTACTGGGCACGCTGCCGCAAGGGATGCCGCCGCACCAGATCGGCCAGCTCGACGGCCGCGCTCGCCTGCCGCCCGAGGTCCAGTTCCGCCTGGTAGAGCTCTTCGAGCAGGACCAGGCGGTGCTCCGAGAGGCGCATCGTCTCGTCCGACAGCAGCGGGACGTCCAGTCCTTCGTAGGGCGCGCCGTGCCAGTGCGTGAGGGCCTGCCGGATCAGCGAGGCACGCTGCGCGGGGTCTGCGGTCTTCAGCGCTTGGCCCGCCAGCGTCTCGAAGGTCTCGACGTCGAGTTCGCCGGGGTGGACCTCCAGCCGGTAGCCACCGTTGTCGAAGCCGAGCCGGTCGCCTTCGGGCAGGGCCTGCCGCAGCTTGTGGACGTGCCAGTGCAGCTTCGGCACCGCGCGCGGCTCCCATTTGCTGTCCCACAGCGCCTCGGTAAGCACGTTCACCGGGACGAAGGTGTTCGCCCGGACCAGCAGCACGCCGAGGAGCGTTCTCCGCATCCGGCCGTGCAACGGGACCGACCGCGAACCGGAAGAGATGCTGAACGTGCCCAGTACTTCGAACCTCACGTGCCGTCCTCTCGCTCGATGGCGTGAGGGGACGATGAATGCCGGTTGTACAAAAGAGATACAAAGTGATCAACTGAGTGCGGAGAGCATTCCCTTGACCGCTCGTGGCCAGGCGAATTCCTCCGCTCGCGCCCGCGCCGCCGCCCGCCGCGTGGTCTCCGGACTTTTCAAAAGCTCAGTGACCGCACCGGCGAAGGCCGGAGCGCGATCGTCGACGGCCTCGCCGCAGCCGGGCCGCACGATCTCCCGCAGAGCCGACGACGCCGAGACCACCACCGGCGTGCCCGAAGCGAGCGCCTCCAGCGCGGCCAGCCCGAACGTCTCGTGTGGACCGGGCGCGAGGGAGACATCGGCGCTGGCCAGCAGGCGCGCGACGTCGCCGCGTCCGGAAAGAAAGCCGAGGAAGGTCACCGGAAGCCCGCGTGCCCGCCGTTCCAGCGCCCGCCGCCGGGGCCCGTCGCCCGCGATCACGAGCCGTACGCGGTGTCCCGCCTCGGTGAGCTCGGCGACGGTGTCCACACTGCGCTCGACGTGCTTCTCCGGCGACAATCGTCCACAGTGGACGATCAGCGCGTCGGCGTTCCCGGTCAGGGTGTGCCGCCAGCCGTCGTCGCGCCGGGCCGGGGCGAACGTCGTGAGGTCGACGCCGAGCGGGACGCGCCGTACGTTCGGCACGGCGATCCGGTCGAATTCGGCGCGAGCGAACGCCGTCGTGCAGACGACCGTGTCATAACGCCGCGCCATCCGCCGGTTCGCGACGTCCGCGACGCGCCGCGCGACGGGTTCCGGCATCAGGAACTGCTCCAGCAGCCGGTCGAGGCGCTCGTGCGAGATCACCATGCTGGGCACGCCGTTGCGCCGCGCCCAGACGCCCATGCCGCGCAGCGTGAGCCTGTCGGATACTTCGAGCCTGTCCGGCTCCAGGCGTTTCAACACCGCGCGCACCCGGTGCGGATCGACGGCGCGATAGCCGCCCGTGCCCGGGATCTGCGGTGCGGGAAGGGAAAACCGGCGGACTCCCGAAGGCAGCGTCTCGTCCGCGTAGCGCCTCCCGGGCACCACGAGGGTCACCTGATGGCCGCTCGCCACGTAGCCCGCGCCGAGGTGATGCAACGCCGTCCGCAGGCCGCCCGAGCGTGGCCCGTAGAATTGGCCAGCTGGACGATGTGCATTTTCAGGCCGCGCGAGCGATCTTGCCCTGGACGGCCTCGTAGTGGCCGACCAGTTCGTGGCAGACCGCGGGCCAGGTCCGGCCGAGCACGACCTTGCGCGCCTTCTCCCCCAGCCTGGCCCGGAGCGCCTCGTCGCGCAGGTCGTTCACCTTGTCCACCAGCGCCGTCGCGAATCCGGCCCGGTCGGCGGGCAGCAGATACCCGGTGCGGCCGGGCAGGACCAGGTCCTTCGGGCCGCCCGCGTTCGGCGCGAGTACCGGCAGCCCGGACGCCATCGCCTCCTGGATGGCCTGGCAGAACGTCTCGTGCGGTCCTGTGTGGACGAACACGTCGAGGCTCGCGTACGCCCGGGAAAGCTCGTCGCCGTACCGGGCGCCGAGGAACGCCGCGCCCGGGATGCGTTCGCGCAGCATCGGCAACTCCGGCCCGTCACCGACGACGACCACGCGGATCCCGTCGACCCCGGCGAGCGCGGTCAGCCGCTCGACCTCCTTCTCGGGGGCGAGCCTGCCGACGAACCCGACCAGCAGTTCCCCGTTCGGCGCCAGCTCGGCGCGCAACGCGGGATCGGCGTGGACCGGCGAGAACCGCTCGATGTCCACGCCGCGCGCCCAGCGGTGCACCCGCGGGATCCCGTGCAGTTTCAGCTGTTCCACCGAATCCGACGACGGCGCGAGCGTGCGGTCGGCCCGCGAGTGCAGGCGGCGCACCCAGCGCCAGGCCGCGCGGGCGGCGATACCGAAGCCGTACGCGGCGGCGAAACCGGCGATGTCGGTCTGATACACCGCGACGCACGGCACCCGCAGCCGTCTGGCCGCGGCGAGCCCGCGGGCGCCGACCACGAACGGCGACGCCAGATGCACCACGTCCGGCCCGAAATCAGCCAGCGCGGTGAGCACCGTCCTGGTCGGCACGCCGACCGGGAGGGAGTTCACGCCGGGGAAGTCGAGGGCGGGAATGCGCACGACCGGGGCGCCGAGATACTCCACGGGACCGGGCCCCGGGGCGATGATCAGCACGTCGTGCGCGCGGTCGCGGAGGTGTTCCACGACGCGGAGCACGGAGTTGGTCACGCCGTTCACCTGGGGCAGGAAACTTTCGGTGACTATCGCGACTCGCACGCGGATCACTGTCGCATCCGGTTGTGACGCCCACGCCAACAAAAACGGAACAGACGACATGTCATCTCAAGGTCGTGTTCCGTAAACCAGGCTCGGCCACACTAGGCAGGCATGACCCTCCTGTCGTCTAGGCCGCCTCAGCCCGTCGAGCCCGGGCTGGTGTCGAGGGCCCTCGAAGTGGCCGGGCGGCTGGCCAACGACGCGACCGACGTGATCACCGCGACCGCGGGCCGGGGCGCCCAGCCCGATCCGAAGGACTCGCCCTTCGACTGGGTGACCGACACGGACCGGATCCTCGAACGCCACACCCGCCGCGTGCTGACCGCTGAGTTTCCGGGCATCCCGGTTGTCGGCGGTGAATTCGGCGCCGACCACGGTGCCGACGTCGCCGAATACCGCTGGGTGGTCGACCCGGTCGACGGCACCGCGAACTACGTCGCCGGGGTGCCCTGGTGCGCGTACAGCCTCGCCTTGATCGACGCTTCGGGCCCGGTGGTGGGCGTGGTCGCGGACCCGTACCGCGCCCAGATCTACGCCGCCGCGCGCGGCCGCGGCGCCAGGGCGAACGGCAAACCGATCACGCTGACCGATCGGTGCGGGACCGCCGGGGCGATCGTCTGCACGGAGCTCACGCGCAAGGGCGTCTGGCCGGGGATGGGCCAGTTCATCGAACGGGCCGCCGCCGCGCACGCCGGCGTCCGGGTCCTCGGCTCGGCGGCGCTGGCGATCGCGCAGGTCGCGCTGGGGCACGCGGCCGCGGCGGTACTGCACAGCTACCGCGAATGGGACGTCGCCGGCTCGGTCGCGCTGGCCATCGAGGCGGGTGCCGTGGTGCTGGACCGGCACGGGGAAGACACCGCGCTGCCGGTCGACGCGCTGCTGGTGGCCGCGCCGGGTGTGGCCGACGAGGTACTGGGCTGGTGGCGGGAGTCGGTCGGCTGAGTTACGCCCCCAATCACGCGACTTACGCCTCTGATCACGCGAGATCGCCGCTCAATCACGCGAGTTCGCCGGTTCCGCACAACGAGCCGGCGTGCTCGAACACGGGACTCGCGTGATTGAAGGCGTAACTCACGTGATCAGAGGCGCGACTCGCGTGATCGGGGAGCGAACTCGCGTGATCAGACGGACGACTCGGCGCGTGACCGGGTGTTCTGCCGCCGGATCCACCACAGCAACGGGCCGGCGACCAGCCAGGTGAAGAAGATCATGCTGCCCAGCGGCAGCAGCGTGTTCGACGCCGAACGCCCGGCCACCCGCGCGAGTTCCGGGTCGCCGACGTCGTACTCGATGTTCACCAGCTGCCCGGCGGCCAGCCCGGACGGGTAGAGCACGCCGTTGGCCGGGCTGTGCATGATGCCGTCGGGGGTGGCGTAGTTGATGATCGTGCGGTCGAACGTCACCGACTCGACCTGCGCCGTGGCCTGCCCGAGCTGCGCTTCGATCGCGCTGTCGTTGCGGATGGCGGCGAACAGCAGCGAGACGCCGAGCACGGTGACGAGTGAGGCGACAACGAGGGCGGCATACCACCCGATGCGCCTCACCCGCTCCGTTTTGGCCGTCACGCCGCGAGCGTAGCGCTACCCGTCAGTGGGCGTGTCGCTCGGCGAGGAATTCATGAGTCGCCTTGATCTGCGGGTAGGACTTCGGTGCGACCGGCGCCACAGCGGCCCGCTGAGCCGCGGCCGGCGCACCGTTCGGGCCCACCGCGGGCTTGCCCTTGGTGTACAGCCACGTCTGGAACAGGTCGTACAGCGGCTTGCCCGAGATCTTCTCCGCCAGCGCGATGAACTCCGGGATCACCGCGGACTTGCTCTTCTTCACCTGCTGCCAGGTCTGCAGAATCCGGAAGAACGTGTCGTCGCCCACGGCCTTGCGCAACGCGTGCACCGCGAGCGCGCCGCGGTCGTAGACGGCCGCGTCGAACTGGTTCTCGGCACCCGGGTCGGCGGGCAGGACCTGCCAGAACGGGTCGTCGGCGGGCGCCGAGTCGTAGATGTACTGGGCGAGTTCGTCGGCCGTGCCCTCGCCGGTCTCCTCCGACCACAGGAACTCGCCGTAGGAGGCGAAGCCCTCGTTCAGCCAGATGTCGCTCCACTTGCCGAGCGTGACGCTGTCACCGAACCACTGGTGTGACTGCTCGTGCGCGACGACCGAGGTGTTGGAGCCGGACCGGAAGGCCCTGGCGCCGTACACCGGCCGCGTTTGGTTCTCCAGCGCGAAGGTGATGCCGGTGGTGACGACGCCGCCCTGCGCCTCGAACGGGTAAGGCCCGAACTTCGAAGCGAGGAATTCGGTGATCTCCGGCGTCCGCTCGACGCTGGCCTTCGCCGCGCCGAGCGAGTCGCCGAGGTCGGCACCGTAGGCGGTGACGAACGGCTTGCCGTCCGGCGTGGTCTGCTCGTTCACCTCGAACTTGCCGACCTCCAGCGACGTGAGGTACGTCGCCTGCGGTTTGGTGCTGCGCCAGTTCCAGCGCGTCCAGCCCGGCCGCTGCACCGTCTTGCGCACGAGGGTGCCGTTCGACAGCGCGGCGACGTCGTTCGGGACCTCGACCGAGATGTCGTAGGTGGCCAGGTCGGTCGGGTGGTCGTTGGACGGGAACCACCAGGCCGCGCTCTGCGGCTCGTCGACGGCGAGCGCGCCGTCCGGGGTCTTCTTCCAGGCGGTGAAGCCGTCGATCTTCACCTTCGACGGCGTGTCCGCGTAGGCGACGACGACGGTCGCCGTCTGGCCCTTCTTCAGCGGCGCCGACGGCGTGACGGTCAGCTCACCGGTGCCATCGGTCGACGTCGCGAACTTCGCGGGCCGGTTGTTCACCCGGACGCTCGACACCTTCAGGCCGAAGTCCAGGTTGAACGCCGAGAGGTCCTGCGTCGCGGTGAGAAGGATGGTCGTGGCCCCGGACAGCAGGTCGGTCGCGGGCTGGTAGGTCAGCCGGAGGTCGTAGTGACCGACGTCGTAGCCGCCGTTCCCGGCGTGCGGATAGTACGGGTCGCCGACGCCGATCGAGCCGGGCGCGGGTGCGGCGGCCGCGCTGCCCGCGAGCAGCACCGAGACGACGCCCGCGGTCAATCCGGCGAAGCCGGCGCGAGTCTTCAAACGCATTGCGAATCCTCCCAGGATTTGTCAGCGCGCTCGAACGTAGCCAGACGATCAGCACGGGGACACGTCCGAAGGAGGGGTTCCTACCCTCTGGACTGAGATCAAAAACGGCTAGACAGCCCGCACGGCCGACGACACCGCCGTACGGAGGCGCGCGTGCAGGTCGCGGTGGCGCGTACGGTCCACGCGGACCTCCACCACCCGCAGCCCCGGCGCCGGCTTGAGCGCCGCGCGGAACTCGGTGAGCGTCTCGGCGACGACGTGCGGCACGCGGTAACCGGCGCACAGCGCGCCCAGATCGGCGCCGTGCGGCGTGCCGAAGACGCGCTCGAAGCTGGCGTTGTGCTCGGGCGCGCCCTGCTCCAGCAGGGAGAAGATGCCGCCGCCGTCGTCGTTGAGCACCACGATCGTCAGGTCGGGGCGCTGTTCGGCGGGCCCGGTCAGCAGGCCGCTCGCGTCGTGCAGGAACGTCAGGTCGCCGAGCAGGGCGTACGAATGTCCCCTGTGGACGGTCGCGGCGCCGATCGCGGTCGAGACCATGCCGTCGATCCCGGCGACACCGCGGTTGCGGTGCACGAGGACGTCGGGCCGCAGCCGTCCGGCGAGCGCGACGTCACGCGTCGGATTGGACGAGCCGACGACCAGCAGCGACCCTTCCGGGACCGCGTCGACCAGCTCGGTGGCCAGGCGCAGCCCGCTCGGCCACGGTTCCGCGGCCAGCGCTTCGGTCACCGCCGCCGAAGCCGCCCTGTCCGCGCGCTGCCAGCTCGCCAGCCATTCCGGGTCCGCCGGTTTGGACGGCTCGTCGAACCACTGGCCGACCTGGCGGACGTTGTGCGCGGGCGCGGGCCAGTCCGAATCGGGCCGGACCAGCAGCACCTCGACGTCGGGATCGGACAGCACCCGCTGGACCTGCCGGAACACCGTCGGACGGCCGATGCACAGGACCTGTTCGGGCTTGTGCCGCGAGATGAACTCCTCGACGCCGAGCAGCCACGCGCCGGACGAGATCGCCGTCGCGCCCGCCATCCCGATGCCGCCGGTCTCGGAGACGACCGGCCAGCCGTGCAGTTCGGCCCATTCGCTGGCCGCCTGCACGCCGGTGTCGCACGCGATGACCAGGCCGGACCGGGCCGAGGGCACCACGAACGAGGGAAGCGCGCCGAAGTCGGGGAGCTCGGTCCAGCGAGCGCCGTCGGGACGTCCTTCGAGTGACTCGTACCACTCGCCGTCATCCCCGATATCGGGCACGAGCGGCTCGCGGAACGGGATGTTCAGGTGCACCGGCCCGCAGCGCCACTCGCCGTACGCGGCGTTCCAGGCGCGGCAGATCTGGCCGCGCCAGTACGAGTTCTGCCCGGCACGGCGTTCGGCGACGGCGAGCTCGTCGAAGTAGCGGACGGCGTTGCCGTAGAGCTGGTGCTGGTCGATGACCTGGCTCGCGCCGGCGGCCCGCATCTCGGGCGGCCGGTCGGCGGTCAGCACGATCAACGGGACCCCCGCGCGATCGGCCTCCAGCACGGCGGGGTGGAAGTTCGCGGCCGCGGTGCCCGAGGTGCACAGCACGGCCACGGGGCGGCCGGTGCGCGCGGCGATGCCGAGGGCGAGGAAGGCGGCGCCGCGTTCGTCGATGCGGACGTGCAACTGGAGACGCCCGGCGGCGGCCGCGTCGTACAGCGCGATCGACAGCGGGGCGTTGCGTGAGCCCGGGCAGAGGACGACGTGCGAGACGGTGTTGCGGACGAGTTCGTCGACGATGACCCTGGCCTGCGCGGTGGAAGGATTCACCGGCAGACCTCGGGTTTCACACTACGACTCACGGCCACACGTCCTATTCTCCCAAACGTGGATGACGCCCAGGTTTCCGAGCTGTTCGACCCCGCCTTGTGGACCGAGGTCGACGGTTTCGACTTCACCGACATCACCTATCACCGCTCCTCTGAGAGCCGCTCAGGCAAACGTGTCGTACGTGTCGCGTTCGACCGTCCCGAGGTCCGCAACGCCTTCCGCCCGCACACCGTCGACGAGCTGTACCGCGCGCTCGACCACGCGCGGATGAGCTCGGACGTCGGCTGCGTCCTGCTCACCGGCAACGGCCCGTCGCCGAAGGACGGCGGCTGGGCGTTCTGCTCCGGTGGTGACCAGCGTATTCGCGGACGCTCCGGGTATCAGTACGCGGACGGGGAGACCTCCGACACGATCGATCCGGCCAGGGCCGGACGGCTGCACATCCTCGAGGTCCAACGGCTGATCAGGTTCATGCCGAAGGTGGTCATCGCCGTGGTCCCGGGGTGGGCGGCGGGCGGCGGGCATTCGCTGCACGTGGTGTGCGACCTCACGCTCGCCTCGGCCGAGCACGCGCGGTTCAAGCAGACCGACGCCGACGTCGGCTCCTTCGACGGCGGCTACGGCTCGGCGTATCTGGCCAAGCAGGTCGGGCAGAAGTTCGCGCGGGAGATCTTCTTCCTCGGGCGCGAGTACACGGCCGAGCAGATGCAGGCGATGGGCGCGGTCAACTCCGCCGTCCCGCACGCGGACCTCGAGACCGAGGCGCTGGACTGGGCGTGGGCGATCAACGGCAAGTCGCCGACGGCGCAGCGGATGCTCAAGTACGCGTTCAACCTCACCGACGACGGCCTGGTCGGCCAGCAGCTTTTCGCCGGTGAGACCACTCGGCTGGCGTACATGCAGGACGAGGCCGTCGAAGGCCGCGACTCCTTCCTGGAGAAGCGCTCACCCGACTGGTCGGCGTTCCCGTACTACTACTGACCTTTTCGACCAGGCGAAAAGGCCTGGAGCAGGCGGTTCGGCGGCGCTTACGTTTCCCCTCGAAAGTGAAACCCGACATTTCGAGGGGGAACGACCATGAAGAACTCTCTACGGAGAGCGGCGCTGACACTGCCCGGCATCGTCGCGGCTGGGCTGCTCAGCGTCGGCGGGGTCGCCGACGCGGCACCCGCGGACCCGGTGCAGACCCTGAGCTGCAGCCACGGGCATTCGAACAAGGACAGCGGTGAAGGCCGGACGAAGCAGAGGATGCGCTACCGCTCCGGCCCGCACACCGGCTGCTCCTCGTACGGCTGGGTCGACGGCGGCACGCTGATCTACTACCACTGCTGGACGGTCGGCGAGAACGTCGAAGGCAAGCGGACCTGGACCTGGGGCCGGATCGCGGGCACGCAGAAACAGGGCTGGTTCTCCGACTACTACCTGAGCGACGGCGGCGCCACGAAGCAGTGCTGAGGCCGGTGTCCCGGCGGCGTTAGGGTCGTGGGATGCGTGCGGTAGGGGTGGACGGGAGTCCGGAGTCGATCGTCGAGCTGACCGCGGCACTGGCCGAGGCGCTCGACGACGGCCCGCCCGTCCTCCCCTACTCGTCGGAGGCCCTGCGGGACGCGATGGAACCGGCCCGCCCGGCCGAGCCCGGGACGGCGGTGATCATCGCCACCTCGGGGTCCACCGGCGAGCCGAAGGGGGTGCTGCTGTCGGCGTCGGCGCTGACAGCCTCGGCTCACGCGACCCACGAACGGCTCGGCGGGCCGGGGCGTTGGTTGCTCGCGACCCCGGCGCATTACATCGGCGGTCTCCAGGTGCTGGTGCGTTCGCTGCTCGCCGGGACGACGCCGTCGGTGCTGCATGCCACCGGTTTCCGGCCGGACGATTTCGCCGAAGCCGCCGCGCCGCTGCTGTCCCTGGACGGCCCGCGCTACACCGCGCTCGTGCCGACTCAGCTCGGGCGGTTGCTCGACGCGGGTGGCCCTGGGCTCGCGGCGGCGCGCGCGTTCGACGCGATCATTCTCGGCGCGGCGGCGACGACTGCGGATCTACGCGAGCGCGCGGCCGAAGCGGGCGTGAAGATCGTGCCCGCGTACGGCATGAGCGAGACCGCGAGCGGCTGCGTCTACGACGGCGTACCGCTGGACGGAGTACACGTCGAACTCGAAGACGAGCGGGTCTGTATCACGGGCGACGTCCTCGCGCATGGCTACCGGCTGCGCCCCGGCCTGACCGCGGAGGCCTTCGAGGGCGGCCGGTTCCGCACTTCCGACCGCGGCCGGTGGTCGGCCGACGGGCGGCTGGAGATCCTCGGGCGGATCGACGACATGATCAACACCGGTGGCGTGAAGGTGGCCGCCGCGGCCGTCGAGCGGATCTTGACCGCGCAGCCCGGAATCAGGGACGCGTGCGTGGTCGGAGTACCCGACCCCGAGTGGGGCGAGGCGGTCGTCGCGCTCGTCGTCGGCGCCGGTTGCGACGTCGAGTCGCTGCGTGCCGCGTGCCGCGAAGAGGCCGGCGCGGCGGCCGCTCCGAAGCGAGTCGAATTCGCCGAAGAACTCCCGCTGCGAGGCCCGGGGAAGGTGGACAGGACGGCCGTCAGGAACCTCCTACGAAGGTCGTGAATTATCCACCGTTTACTGGGACGTTGTTGACATGATCATTACCCGCGGGTTTACGTCTAGGTATGACGCGCTGGACACGCACCGTATTGGCCTGCACCGCCGTCACGATGGGCTTGGTCGCTTTGGCCGGGCCCGCGCTGGCGGACGAACCGGAAATCGCCGTTCCGAACAGCGGCACGCTCACCTGGACCCTGGACGACGTGATCGACGACCTGAAGTAACGCGGCTCGTCACCTGCTCGCGATAGCCCGAGCAGGTGACGAGCCCCGCATACCGGCCGGTAGTGGCCAGGGCCAGAATGGCGGCATGGCGACTGCTGGTGAATGGATCGAAGGGGCACGCCCGCGGACGTTGCCCAACGCGGTGGCGCCGGTGGTCGCCGGAGTCGGCGCGGCGGTCGCGCTCGACGGCTTCTCGTGGCCCCGCTCGATCCTCGCGTTGCTCGTCTCGCTTTCGCTGATCGTCGGCGTCAACTACGCCAACGACTACTCCGACGGCATCCGCGGCACCGACGAAAACCGGGTCGGCCCGCTGCGACTGGTCGGCTCCGGGGTCGCGAAGCCGAAGGCCGTCCTGGCGGCCGCGCTCGTCGCCCTCGGGCTCGCCGGAATCCTCGGGCTCGTGCTCGTCGCGATCAGCGGACTGTGGTGGCTGCTGGCGATGGGCGCGGTCTGCATCCTCGGCGCCTGGTTCTACACGGGCGGCAAAAAGCCTTACGGCTACTACGGTTTCGGCGAGATCGCGGTCTTCGTCTTCTTCGGGCTGGCCGGCGTGCTGGGCACCGTGTACGTCCAAGCCGGACAGCTCAGCTGGACCGCGCTCGGCTGCGCGGTCGCCGTCGGCTCGTTCTCGACCGGTGTGCTGACCGCCAACAACCTCCGCGACATCCCGACCGACATCGAGTCCGGCAAGCGCACCCTCGCCACCCGGCTCGGTGACAAGGGCACCCGTCGTCTTTACCTGGTGCTGGTCGCCGTCCCGTACGTCGTGAGCGTGCTGCTGGCCTTCGTGACGCCGTGGGCGCTGCTGGGCCTGCTGACCGCGCCGCTGCTGCTGAAGTCGGTCAAGGCCGTCGGCGGTGGTGCGCAGGGACGGGCGCTGATCCCGGCGCTGCGGGACACCGGGTTCGCGATGCTGGGGTGGGCTGTGCTGACCGCGGTCGCTCTCGCCTTGTGAGCCTCTGCGTCACCGGACCTTTCATGCGCGACTGTGTGGATTTCGGGTCGTTGGATGACCCGAAATCCACACAGTGGACGCGAACGGTCCAGTCACGCGTTCGCCCGCGTCGGCCGTGGGGCTGCGCTTTGGAGGGGATGAACGGGCCGTTCATCCCTTGAGTTTTTCGCTTCGGGCCACTACCCGTAGTGCTTCGACAGCTAGCCGGTCACCAGATGTGGCCCACGTGGTAGCAAAGGTCCCTTGCTCCCTTTGGTGATCCGGCGAACCTGAGGTAGACCACCCACCCGACCTTGCGAAAGCCCCAAAGCCGACCGAAGCCCTCAGGCCTCCGGAGCGAGCTTCCCGCTCACCAGAAACTCCCGGTACATATCCAGATAAGGCGCGATGTCGATGTTCTTCTGCGCCAGCCAAGCGTCGTCGTAGTACGTGTTCGCGTACCGCTCGCCGCCGTCGCACAGCAGCGTGACGACACTGCCCGCCTGCCCCTCCGAGACCATTCGCGAGATCAGCGTGAACGCGCCGAAAAGGTTCGTCCCGGTCGAGCCGCCCGCCCAGTGCCCGGTCCGCTCGCGCAGCACGCGGATGGCCGCGAGCGAGGCGGCGTCCGGCACCTGAAGCATCTCGTCGATCACGCCGGGCACGAACGACGGCTCCACGCGCGGCCGCCCGATGCCCTCGATCCGCGACGGCATGCCGGTGCTGTAGTCGAGCGCGCCGGTCTGCCAAGCGCCGAAGAACGACGAGTTCTCCGGGTCGACGACGGCGATCTTCGTGGTGTGCCGCTTGTAGCGCACGTAGCGGCCGAAGGTGGCGCTCGTGCCGCCGGTTCCGGCGCCGACGACGATCCACGTCGGCACGGGGTGCCGCTCGGACTGCATCTGCGCGTACACGGACTCGGCGATGTTGTTGTTGCCGCGCCAGTCCGTCGCGCGCTCGGCGTAGGTGAACTGGTCGAGGTAGTGGCCGTTGCACTCCGAAGCGAGCCGTTCGGCCTCCGGGTACATGTCCGGCGCGCGGTCGACGTAGTGGCATTCGCCGCCGTAGAACTCGATGAGCGCGATCTTCTCCGGCGAGGTGCTGCGCGGCACCACGGTGATGAACCGCAGCCCGAGCATCCGCGCGAAGTACGCCTCCGAAACCGCCGTCGAACCGCTGGACGCCTCGACGAGCACGGTGTCCTGCCCGATCTGGCCGTTCACCAGGCCGTACAGGAACAGCGAACGCGCGAGGCGGTGTTTGAGCGAGCCGGTCGGGTGGACGGACTCGTCCTTCAGGTACAGGTCGATGCCCCACTCGGCGGGCAGCGGGAAGACGTGCAGATGCGTGTCGGCGCTGCGGTTCGCGTCGGCCTCGATGATGCGGACGGCTTCGCGGACCCAGCTGCGGCTGTGCAGACGGCTCACGCGGTGCCGTCCGCTCGGTCGCCGCGCAGCTGGGAGCGCAGTTCGGCACGGGCGCGAGCGCGCTTTTCGTTGCGGCGGGCGAGCCCGGCGGTCACGCGCGCGTTCAGCGGGCGGAACAGCAGCAGACCCAGCGGCAGCCCCACGACCAGGCCGATCAGCAACGCGACCAGCAGCGGGACGTTGACCAGCAGCAAGCCCCCCGCGATGACCCCGACCAGGACGAACCTGGCCAGCACGTACAGCGTCAGGTCACGGGGCAGGTGATTATCGCTCACATCAACGCAGGCTACGCGTCGCCGTTGCGGCCCTCGTCCAGGCCCGCGTTGTTGGGCCGCCCTTCGAAGCGGGTGGAGAGCACGACGGTGGTGTTCGTGCGGCCGACGCCGGGGATCCGCCGCAGCCTGCCGAGCGTCCGCTCGAGATCGTCGACGGTCGCCACGCGCACCTTGACGACGAACGCTTCGTCACCCGCCACGGCGTAACAGCTTTCGACCTCGTCCAAAGCGCCGAGCGCCGCCGCGACGTCGTCCTCGGTCGCGGTGTCGGTGGGGTGGATGCCGACCAGCGCCGTCACCCCGAGCCCGACCGTATTGGGGTCGACCATGGCGTGGTAGCCGGTGATCACGCCGGCGGCCTCGAGTTTGCCGACCCGCTCGTGTACTGATGAAGCGGAGAGCCCGACAGACCGGCCGAGGTCGGCGTAGGTAGCCCGCCCGTTCTCCCGCAATGCCGCGATGATCTTCCGATCCACCTGGTCCACCGCTACACCTTAGGTGCCACGGCCGGATTCGCGTGATCAGGGCGCGTTTTCATACATCCGTGACAAGACCTGGGCCCCGGCGGGCGCATGTCGTGGTTGTCGGTTTTGACCTTTAAGGGCTCTTTACCTCTGGACAACCGTTCGAGTACCCGACGGGTGAGATGCAACGATTGCCGTGTTGGCTACCCGGCACGACGGGCATCGGGCCCGCCTCCGGTTTAGCACTGGAACCGTGAAGGAGGCGGAAAATGACCGCGACCATGGGCGGCAGGTTGCTCACCCCCGGTGAAGTGGCGGCCCTGTTCCGGGTCGACCCCAAGACCGTGACCCGCTGGGCGACCGCGGGCCGGATCGGCTCGATCCGCACTCCCGGTGGGCACCGCCGGTTCCGCGAGGCCGAGGTGAACGAGCTCCTCGCCGAGCTGACCACCGACGCCAGCGAACCCGCTCGCAAGGTCTGACCAGGCATTTCCCCTAAAAAGGACTCCAGTGACGAAGGGCTCGTAATCGCCCTTCGTCACATTGGGGTATCCATGAGTCCCCCCCGCGCACGGCAAAGAGGCTAGCCTCGTGGGACTGAGCAACGTCCTCCACGCGGAAAGGGACCGAGCATGATCTATCTGCTCGCGGCCATCGGAGCGCTCACCGTCGCCGTGGTCTTGTGGCGCGCGTTCGGGATCGAGCGCGTCGGGGTGCCCTCGTCGCGACCGACACTGGCCCCGGACGACGACCCCGACTTCCTGCGCAAGCTCGGTGAGCAGCAGCGCAAAGGTAAAGACGAGGACAAAGAGTAAAGAGGACTAGGGCTGGATCGGCTGGTACTGCTGGCCGCCGAAGCCGTCCGCGACGGTGGCCGCCAGTTCCAGCAACGCCAGCCGCGTGTCCTCGTCGAGCCGGTCCAGCTCGATCTCGGCGCCCTCTTCCAGGTGCGGGTCGAACGGAATCCGGCAGACCGAACGGACACGCGCGCCGAAGTGCGCGGAGAGCTTGTCGAGATCGACCGAGCCACCCTTCGGCCGCACCGAGTTGATCACCGCGACGGACCGTTTGACCAGGTCGCCGTAGCCGTGCGCCTCCAGCCAGTCGAGTGTGGCCGACGCACTGCGCGCCCCGTCGACGGAGCCTGACGAGACCACCACCAGCGCGTCCGCGACGTCCAGGACGCCCTTCATCGCCGAGTGCATCAAACCGGTCCCGCAGTCGGTGAGCACGATGTTGTAGAAGTGCTCCAGCAGGTTGACCGTGCGCCGGTAGTCGTCCTCGGAGAACGCTTCCGAGACCGCCGGATCCTGCTCGCTGGCGAGGATCTCCAGCCTGCTCCCGCCCTGCGAGGTGTACGAACGGACGTCGCTGTACCTGGTGATCTTGTCCGCGTCCCGCAGCAGGTGCCGCACGGTCGCGGTGGTCTCGATCGGGATCTTCTGCGACAGCGTCCCGCGGTCCGGGTTCGCGTCGACGGCGACGACCCGGTCACCGCGCAGCGACGCGAACGTCGAGCCCAGCGTGGTCGTCGTGGTGGTTTTGCCGACGCCGCCCTTGAGGCTGAGCATCGCGATCTTGTAGCACCCGCGCAGCGGCTGGTTGATCTGCGCGATCAGTTCGCGTTTGCGCGTGTCCTTGGGGCTCTCCCCCGGATTGACGAGCTTCCCGGTGCCCACGTAAAGCGCCTTGCGCCAGCCCGACTGCGGCTTGCGCTTCTGCGGCTTCACCAGGCTCGCGGTGGCGAGTTCGTCCGGGAGCGCGTGCCTGCCCTGCGGCTGCGGGAGCCCCGGCACCGCCTGCTGCTGCGGCGGCGCGTACTGCTGCTGAGGCGGCGGGTACTGGGCGGCCTGCTGCGGCGGCGCCTGCTGCGGCTGAGGGTGCAGCGGAGGCAGGTTCTGGTCGTAGGGCTGCTGATACTGCTGCCCTTGCGACGGCTGCGGCAGCGAAGGCTGCTGTTGCGGAGCGGGCTGCTGCGGCGGGTACTGGCCCTGCTGCGGGTACTGCGGCTGGACGACCTGGGTCGGCTCCGCCTCGAAACCACTCGCGGCCGGATGCGGCGCGGAGTCCGTCCTGTCCTCGGAGAACAACTCCGAGGACTGGCCGGTCTCGGTCGGTTCGGGGTGGCCTGGAGCCGATTCTTCACTGGGTCCGGTCACCGCTGAATTCCTCCTCCGCGCACGTCTTCCCCCATTACCTCAGTATTGACGGTAGTCGGCTCGCGTGCAGCGGCGACGGTCAGCCCCCGGCGTAGGAATGCAGGCCGGAGGTCACCAGATTCACGAAGAACAGGTTGAACACCGTCGCCGAGAAACCGACGATGTTGATGATCGCCGCCCGCTTGCCCCGCCAGCCCGCGGTGGCACGGGAGTGCAGGTACGCCGCGTAGACGACCCACGCGACGAAGGCGACGGTCTCCTTCGGGTCCCAGCCCCAGAACCGGCCCCAGGCCGCCTCGGCCCAGACGGCGCCGCAGAGCACGCCGAAGGTGAAGACCGGGAACGCGAAGATGGTCGTGCGGTAGGCGATGCGGTCGAGCACGTCGGCGGTCGGCAGCTTCGGGCCGAATTTGGCGAACTTGGCCGGGTTCTCGTCGTGCGCGGCGCGGAAGAGGTAAAGGACGCTCGCGACGCCGGGCACCAGGAAGACGCCCGAGCCGATGATCGCCGCGGAGACGTGGATGATCAGCCAGTACGACTGCAGCGCGGGCTGCACCGGCGCGGCCGTCGTGTACAGCATCGTGCCGTTGATGAACATCAGGATCACGACCGGCGTGAGCAGGAAGCCGGTGAGGTGGCGGACCGGGAACTTCCGCAGGATCACGATCCAGGTCAGGACCGCGATGAAGGTCGTGGCCATGCCGTACTCGTACATGTTGCCCCAGGGCGCGCGGTGCACGGCGAACCCGCGCAGCACGATCGCGGCCAGGTGCAGCAGCGCGGCGAGCACCAGCAGCGCGGCGCCCATGCGGCCGATGCGCTCCGGGCGGCCGACCTCGCGCGATGTCCCGATGGGCGTCCCGTACGCCGGTGCCGTCACCGACGGACCGCCGGCGCCGACCAGCTCGCGGGCCTTCTGCTTGCTGCGTTCCGCCGCGAGCCTGCCCTTCGCGCCGAAGCCCTGCTCGACGAGGGCGAACATCAGCGCGAGGACGTAGATCGCCGCCGCGGTGGTGTAGGAGTAGTCGCTGTACTGGGACAGCGTCTCGTTGATCGGCATGACCTCTAGTTGCCTCTCTGCCCCTGGACCAGCTTGTCGCCGATCCGCTGGAACTCTTCGCCGTAGCCCGCCTGATCGGTGCGCGCCAGCCCGGCGACCTCGATCACGGTACCCGTCTCACCTTCACGCGCCGGGGTCACCCGGACCCACACCCGGCGCCGTTTGACCAGCAGCGATCCCGCCAGCCCGATCAGCATCGCGACCGCGCAGACCAGCACCCAGCCCTGCACCGGATCGTGCGAGACCTGGATGGCGACCCATTCCTGGACGCCGTCGAAGCGGACCTTCGTGCCGTCGTCCAGCACGGTCTCCTGGCCCTGGTCCAGGTTCTGCCGGGTGAGCTTCTTGAGCCTGCCGTCCGCGACGAGCGACTGGTCGATCTGGAAGATCGACTGCCCGCGGCCCGCGTCGAGACCGAGGTCGCCGCGATAGATGTCGACGGCCACCGCCGGCTTGTTCGCCTCGGGCCGCGACGACGTCAGCACGTTGCCGTGCATGAACGCGGTCGGCGCGAGCAGGCCGGTGATCGCGAGCTGACGGGTGCGGCGTTCGATCGGGTCGGTGATACCCGGCTGGTCGATCTTCGTCGCGCCTTCGGAAAGCTTCGTCGGCTCGTCGGCCGGACGCCACGGCGTGATGTTGGTGCGCACGGTGCCGTCGGGGAAGGTCACCGTGAACTTCGGGGAGTAGCCGAAGTTCAGCAGGTAGACGCGGTCGCCCGCGGTGCGCAGCGGCGAGTTGACCTCGAGCCCGTACGGCTTCCACGCGCCGGTCTTCAAATCCTCGCCGGACTGGTACTCCATGTTGGAGTGGTAGTAGTTCGCCTGCCCGTTCTGGGTGTAGCGAGCCTCGAAGTCCTTCAGGCGGATGCAGAACGCGTTGAGGTCGGTGCCGTCGACGCGCAGCCCGGCGTTGAAGGTGTCGTAGCCGAGGATGCCGGAGTTGCACCACGGGCTGTCGTCGGCTTGGACGATGACCTGGCCTTCGTAGCCGAACATCTTGCCCAGCGCGAAGAAGATGATCAGGCCGAGCATGCCGAAGTGGAAGACGAGGTTGCCGGTCTCGCGGAGGTACCCGCGTTCGGCGGAGATGCTCCGGCTTCCGTCGGCCTCTTCGCGCTCGACGCGGCGCCAGCCCTTGAGCAGCGCGTGCGTGTCCTTCATGACCGTCTCGGGGGTCCGGTCGGTCGTGGTGGACACGTGATGCGGCATCCGCGAGAGCTTGCGCGGCGTGAGTACCGGCTTCGCGCGCATCGCCTTCGCGTACTCGAAGCTGCGCGGAGCGAGACAGCCGATGAGCGAGATCATCAGCAGGATGTAGATCGCGGAGAACCAGACGCTGCCGTAGACCTCGAAGAACTGCGTGCGGTCGAGCAGTTCGCCCCACCAGCCGTGCGCGGCGATGTACTCGTCGGTCTTGGCGACGTTGAGGTTCCGCTGCGGCAGCAGGGCGCCGGGCATCGCGGCGAGCGCGAGCAGGAACAGCAGCACCAGCGCGGTGCGCATCGACGTCAGCCCGCGCCAGGTGTTGCGCAGGAAACCGAGGACGCGCTTCAGCGGGGTCTGGCGGTATTCGGTGGTGGTCACAAGGGCAGCCTGATGTCGGTCACGAGGGTGTTCCGGATCCAGCCGGTCATGTCGCCCCAGAGCCCGGTCACCAGCAGGACGCCGACGACCAGCAGCAGGGCTCCGCCGAAGACCTGCACCTGACGGCCGTGGCGGCGCAGCCAATCGGTGGCGCGGACGGCCCAGCGGGCACCGAACGCGATGAGGAGGAACGGCAGGCCGAGGCCGAGGCAGTAGACCAGGATCAGCACGTAGCCGCGCGCCGCCGCGCCGCCGGTGGCGCTGGCCATGGACATGACCGCGGACAGCGTCGGGCCGATGCACGGCGTCCAGCCGAGCCCGAACACCGCGCCGAGCACCGGCGCTCCCCACAACCCGCCGCGCGGCACGTGGTGGGAGCGGAACTCGCGCTGCAGCCCCGGGATCCAGCCGAGGAAGACCAGCGCCATCGCGATCGTGAGCACGCCGCCGAGGCGCTGGATGAGGTCCATGTTGAGCTGGACGACGTCGGCGATCCACACCAGCGTCCCCAGCGTCACCACGAAGACGACGGTGAACCCGAGCACGAACAGCGCCGCCGCGCCGACGACGGCGTAACGGCCCTTCTTGCGCTCCTCGTCGGCGCTGACCGCTGGAGCGTCCGCGCCGACCAGCGCCGCCAGGTACGCGAGATACCCGGGCACCAGCGGCACGACGCACGGCGACGCGAAGGAGATCGTCCCGGCCAGCAGCGCGACACCCGCCGCGAGCAGCAGTGGCCCGGAGAGGGCCAGCTCGGTAACGGAGTTCACGGAAAGGAGCGTAGGGAGTGTGGTCCAGGTGAAAACGCCGGGGCTGGCCGAACGGGACCTACGTCGCACCCGGTCAGGACCTTGGTCCTGCCGCCTTTCGTCCTCTGAATGCGGTGGTTGCGCACGCAAGGAACGCATTCAGAGGACTAAACGCGGGAGGGGTCAGGCGGGTTCGGCCGCCAGGCGCTGGACGACCGGCAGCAGGTCCGACGCCAGCAGGTCCCGCAGGAACACCGCCGCGACACGGTGCTGTTTGTCCAGCACGATCGTCGACGGGATGATGTTGCGCGGGTAGCCCGAGAGCTGCAGCAGCGTCCGCCCGGACGGGTCGTAGATCGACGGGTACGTCAGCTTCCGGTCCCGCATGAAGTCCTGCGCCGGCGCCCGGTCGTTGTCGCGCAGGTCGATGCCGACCACCTGGACGCCGGACGCCTTGGTCTGGTCGTAGACCTTCTGCATCTCCGGCGCCTCGACGCGGCACGGCCCGCACCACTGGCCCCACAGGTTCAGCACGATGACCTTGCCGGGGAAGTCCGCGATCGAGAGCTGCTTGCCCTCGTTCATCAGGTCGTCGCCGGACAGCGTCGGCGACGGCTGGCGATCCGCGACGTCGTAGGTGATGTCGACCTTCCCGCCCGGCGACACGAAGTTGAACGAGCCGCCGGTGACCACGGCGTCCTTGCCGGTGCTGCAGCCCGTGACGACGAGCATCAGCACCGCCATGGCCGCCAGCGCGCGTTTCATGCCCCGGTCACCTTCGGGTCGGTCGTGCCGGCGGGCTCGCTGTAGACGATCCGCACGAGTTCCTCGCCCTCGAAGACCAGGCTGGTCAGCGAAGCGAGCGAACACTGCCGGTTCCGCGGGTCGTGCCAGAGCCGCTTCGCCTCCAGGAAGCGCCGCACGGTCCAGATCGGCAGCTGATGCGAGACGCACAGCGCCTCGTGGCCCTCGGCCGCCCGCCGCGCGCGGTGGATCGCGCCGAGCATGCGGTGCGCGATCTCGACGTACGGTTCGCCCCAGGACGGCCGGAACGGGTTGACCAGCTTGGGCCAGTGCTTCGGCTGGCGGAGGGCGCCATCGCCGACGGCGACCCGCTCGCCCTCGAACTGGTTGTCCGCCTCGATGAGCCGTTCGTCGGTCTCGACGTCGAGCCGGTGCGCGGCCGCGATCGGCGCCGCTGTCTCCTGCGCGCGCTGAAGCGGCGAAGCGACGACGTGCGTGATGTCGTGCTTCGCGACGGCCTCGGCGACCGTCAGCGCCTGGCGCTGTCCGCGGTCCGAGAGCTTGAAGCCGGGCAGACGGCCGTAAAGGATCTTGTCCGGGTTGTGCACCTCGCCGTGGCGAAGCAGGTGCACGATCGTCGTCTCGCTCACGCCTGGACCGCCTCGGCTGCGGCGCGCGCCGCGACGCGAAGCGCGGACTCGATGATCTCGAACTCGGCGTCGCCCATGGCCGCGTTGACGAACCAGGCCTCGTACGCGCTCGGCGGCGCGTACACGCCGTTGTCCAGCAGCGCGTGGAAGAACGCCGGGAACCGCCAGGTCTCCGAAGCCTGCGCGCCCGGGTAGTTCGTCACTGGGCTCTCGCTGAAGAACACGCTGACCAGGTTGCCCGCGTACTGAACGGTGTGCGTGACGCCCGCCTCGGTCAGCGACCGGCCGAACAGGTCACCGAGCCGCTTCGCGTTGGCGTCCAAGGCCGCGTACACGGCGTCGTCGGCCGCGCGCAGCGTCGCGAGCCCGGCGGCGACGGCGACGGGGTTCCCCGACAGCGTCCCCGCCTGGTACACCGGCCCGCCCGGGGCCAGCTTCGCCATCACGTCGGCGCGGCCGCCGAAGGCCGCGGCGGGCAGCCCGCCGGACATCACCTTGCCGAAGGTGTAGAGGTCACCGGCGACCCCGTCGAGGCCGAACCAGCCCGCCTTCGAGACGCGGAACCCGGTCATCACCTCGTCCATGATCAGCAGCGCGCCGTGCTCGCGCGCGATCTCCTTGAGCCCCGCGTTGAAGCCCTCGGCGGGGGCGACGGCGCCCATGTTCCCCGCGGCGGCTTCGGTGATGATCGCGGCGATCGCGTCCGGGTTGTCCACAAAGGACTTCCGGACCGCGTCGAGATCGTTGTAGGGCAAGACGATCGTGTCGGCAGCCTGCGCACCGGTGACACCGGGCGACGTCGGGAGCCCGAGGGTCGCGACGCCGGAGCCCGCTTCGGCGAGCAGCGCGTCGACATGGCCGTGGTAGCAGCCCGCGAACTTGATGATCTTCGACCGGCCGGTGAATCCCCTGGCCAGCCGGATCGCGCTCATCGTCGCCTCGGTGCCGGAGTTGACCAGGCGCACCCGCTCCACCGGCTCGACGCGGGCGATGATCTCCTCGGCGAGTTCGACCTCTCCGCGCGTCGGAGTGCCGAACGACAGCCCGTCGACAGCGGCTTCGCGCGCCGCGGAGACGACGTCCGGATGCGCGTGCCCGAGGATCATCGGCCCCCACGAGGAGACCAGATCGACGTAGCGGTTGCCGTCCGCGTCCCAGAGGTACGGCCCCTCACCGCGCACCATGAACCGCGGGGTCCCGCCGACGGAGTTGAAGGCCCGCACCGGGGAGTTCACCCCGCCCGGGATCGCGGCCTTCGCTCGTTCGAACCATGCCTTGGACTGATCGACTCCGGTAGTCACCTCCCCAGTCTCGCAAATCCCCGATGACACCCGCCGCCGAGTCCTCGCGGTTCCGGGCATGGCGTGACCAGGCCCACTAGGGTGGGAAGCAGTCGGTGTCGAAACCCTCGCGGAGGAATCCACGTGTCCACGGTGCCGTCACCACCGACCCACCACCGTCGCCTGCGCTGGCAGGCCTTGGCCGGATTCATCGCCATGTCGGCGATCGTCGGGACGGTGGCCGCGCTGGCCGTGGCCACCCGTTCCGAAACGCACAACGCGCTGATCCGCCCGTCGTGGGCGCCACCGGGCTGGTTCTACGGTCCGACGTGGACGGCCCTGCTCCTCCTGGTCGCCGTCGCGGGCTGGTGCTACTGGCGGACCGACGGCGAGACGCGCGGCTTCGCCTTCTACGGCGTCTGCCTGCTGCTGACTCTGCTGTGGACGCCGTTGTTCTTCGCCGGCGGCGCGCACGCCCTGGCGCTGGCCGACGTCGTCGTACTGGACTTCATGGTGCCCGTGACGATGATGGAATTCGGGCGCCGGTCGAGACTCGCCGCCTGGCTGTTGGTGCCGTATCTGCTGTGGCTGCTGTACTCGACCGCGGTCAACGCCGCCGTCGTCTGGCTCAACTAATCCTTGGGCTTGCGGCCCTTGGCCCGCACGGCGAGCAGGAACTGGCGGATCGCGTCCACCACCAGGATCGCGGCCAGCACGCCCAGCCCGATGGCGCCGGCGAGCGGGCCGCCGAAGTACCGCTGCGATTCGAGGGTCGTCGTTTCGCCGTAGGTGATCACGACCGGGACGACACCGGCCTTCCAGCACGCGAAGGAACCCCACACCGCGAGCGCGGCGAGGATCAGTTCGACCGCCCCCACCACGGCGCGCAGGGGTTTGTGCAGCCGGGCGTCGCGCCGGGAGTCCTCCGGTGGCCAGAGATCGGCGCCGGTCGGCTGGGGAAGGTCGATCACGGTGAGCAGTTTCTCATGACTCTGTGGTGCGAGCACGCACCAAATCCCCGAGAGCCTCGCGAAGGGCGTCCGGATCCTTCGCCCAAGCGCGCACGAACACGCCGTCTTCGAGCTTCAACCCGACTTCGCCGTGCTTCTTGGGGATCGTCCAGCCGCCGCCGAGGACGCGCGAGCCGACCGGGGCCTCGTCTTCGAGGACCTCGGCGATCCGGGCCGCCTCCAGCGTTTCCCTGCCCTGCCGGTAGCCGTCCGCGGTGACTTCGAGCGAGAGATACCGGCGGCGCGCGTAGACCCAGGGAATGGTGATCGCCACCAGCCCCACCGCGACCAGGATCCAAGCGAGCCAATGGACCGGGCCGCCCGTCGCCAGCTCAGCGAGCAACCCGGCGAGAGCGAACAACGGCGCCCACAGCAAAGCCGTCCAGCCGACGCCGGGTTCGTCGTAGCGGGGCGGCTCGGGTGTCATGGCAGCGTGCGCCCGACCTTCGGGAAATGGTCGGAGACGCTGGGCAGGTACATGAGGACCAGCGCGATCGCCACCAGCAGCGTGGACACCAGCAGGAACACGTTGAGCGAACCGCGCAGGATCAGCAGTTCCACCAGCACCAGGAACACCGCCCCCACGGTGAGGACCGTCCTGGCCGACCGGGTTCCCTCACGGGCCTTGTACGCGAACAACGCGAACAGGACGGCGAAGGTGAGCGCACCGCCGAACAGCATCCACAGCAGGGTGTTCACGCCGGACGCGACCTGAGCCGGATCGGCGGGCTGGCCGGGGACCGGGTTCTCCCTGATCTGCTTGAGGATCCCCTCGGTCAGTTCGTCCTTCAGCACCAGCAGGGCGATCTGCCCGGCCACCAGGACGACACCGGCGAGGATCCACAGCCAGAACGAGATCGCGACCGGCTTCGGCACCACGATCTTCGGCGGCTTCTGGCCCGGCAGGATCGGATCCGGTGACATTCCCCGCTTGCGGCGCTCGTCGTCCGTTTCGTCGGCTTTGCTGTCGCTCACGCGAGGCAGCCTAGTCCAGCCAAGCAGCGGCTTCGGCGGCCCAGTAGGTCAGGATCATGTCCGCGCCCGCCCGGCGGATCGACGTCAGCACCTCGAGGATCGTGCGCTCGCGGTCGAGCCAGCCGTTCGCCGCGGCGGCCTCGACCATCGCGTACTCGCCCGAGATGTTGTACGCCGCGACGGGAACCGTCGACGCCTCGGCGGCGGCCCTGATGACGTCCAGATAGGACAGGGCGGGCTTGACCATGACCATGTCGGCGCCCTCGGCGATGTCCA
The DNA here is from genome assembly GCF_044765885.1 of Amycolatopsis sp. NPDC102389. Lineage (NCBI taxonomy): Bacteria > Bacillati > Actinomycetota > Actinomycetes > Pseudonocardiales > Pseudonocardiaceae > Amycolatopsis > Amycolatopsis sp. NPDC102389. The sequence continues at coordinate 103,834 of NZ_JBIWKX010000002.1, read as the reverse complement.
GCTCGATCTCGCGCAGCGCCTCGCGGACGTTGCCCGGATCCTGCTGATACGTCTTCCGGTCGCCCTTCAGCTGCGAATCGACGGCCTCGCGGAAGGGGCCGTAGAACGCGCTGGCGAACTTCGCCGAGTACGCGAGGATGCCGGTGTCCGTGCGCCCGGCACGGTCGAGCGCGGCGCGGATGACACCGACCTGGCCGTCCATCATGCCACTGGGGCCGAGCAGATGCGCGCCCGCTTCCGCCTGCGCCAGACCCATTTCCGCGTACAAGCGCAGGGTCGCGTCGTTGTCGACACCGCCGTCGGCGTCGAGGACGCCGCAGTGGCCGTGATCGGTGAACTCGTCGAGGCACGTGTCCGCCATCAGGACGGTCGCGTCGCCGAGCTCGGACCTCAGGTCGCGCAGGGCGACGTTGAGGATCCCGTTCGGGTCGATGGCGCCGGAGCCCTCCGCGTCCCGGGTCTTCGGGATGCCGAACAGCATCAGGCCGCCGACGCCGGCGTTGACGGCCTCGACGGCGGCCTTGCGCAGCGTGTCGCGGGTGTGCTGGACGACCCCGGGCATGCTGGAGATCGGGCGGGGCGCGTCGGCGCCCTCGGCCACGAACATCGGGAGGATCAGCTGGCGCGGGCGCAGCGTCGTCTCACCGACCAGCCTGCGCATCGCCGGAGTGGTACGGAGCCTGCGGGGACGATGTTCGGGAAACACCCCCACGACGGTACTCCCGCTCGCTTGAGAGGCGGTGAACGGCCGAACCTTTCCTAAGGAACGGTAAAGAGTCACCTTTGTCCGATTCACACGCGGTGTGACGTGGGTTACCTTCGCCGTCATGTCGAGTTCAACGGTGACCGACCAACTGGAAGAACCACCCGTCGGCTGGCGCGCACGGCTGCGCCAGGTCGGGCCGGGGATCATGGCCGCGGCGACCGGGGTCGGCGCGGGCGACCTCGTCGCGACGATGGTGGCCGGGTCGCGCTTCGGGTACACGCTGCTGTGGGCGGTGCTCGTCGGCACGATCTTCAAACTCGCGCTGGCCGAAGCCGTCGGCCGCTGGCATCTGACCTCCGGCCGGACGATCCTGTCCGGCTGGCGGACGCTCGGGATCTGGGCGCTGATCTACTTCGGGATCTACGCGGTGATCTGGGGCTTCGTCTACGGCGCGACCGCCATGTCCGCGTCGGGGCTGCCGCTGAACGCGCTCTTCCCCGCCCTTTCGGTGCGGTACTGGGCGATGATCTGCGGTCTGCTCGGCTTCGCTCTGGTGTGGTTCGGGCGCTACGCGATCATCGAGAAGCTGATGACGGTGCTCACCGGCGTCATGTTCGTGACCGTGGTCGGCACCGCGATCCTCGTCGTGCCGAACTTCGCCGAACTGTTCGAGGGCGCCGTCCCGACCCTGCCCGACGGCTCACTCGTCTACGTCCTCGGCCTGGTCGGCGGCGTCGGCGGCACGATCACCATGGCGGCGTACGGCTACTGGACGCTCGCGAAGGGCTGGCGCTCGGCGAAGTGGCTGCCGATGATGCGCACCGACAACGCCGTCGGGTACGTCATGACCGGGATCTTCGTGATCGCGATGCTCATCGTCGGCGCGGAATTGCTGATGGGCCAGAAGATCATCTCGGGCGACAAGGGCTTGCTGTTCCTCGGCGACACCCTCGCCGCGGACTACGGGCAGTGGGCGCGGATCCCGTTCCTCATCGGCTTCTTCGCCGTTTCGTTCACGTCGGTGATCGGCGTCTGGCACGGCGTGAGCCTGCTCTTCGCGGACTGGTGGCGCATTCTGCGGCTGCCCGCGAACACCACGGAAAGCGTTGAGGCATATGAGAAGAAGGCCGGTGAACGCAGTGTCGCGTACCGGGGATACGTGCTGTGGCTGACCTTCCCGCCGATGGCGTTGCTGTTCCTGGACCAGCCGTTCCAGCTCACCGTGATCTACGGCGTGCTGGGCGCGTTGTTCATGCCTTTCCTGGCGGCGACGTTGCTGGTGCTGCTGAACACGTCACGGGTACCGCGGGAAGGGCGTTCGCGGTGGCTGTCGAACGGGCTGTTGGGCATCTGCCTGGCGATGTTCGCTTACCTGGCGTACACGGAGGTCGTGAAGTTCTTCTCGTGAGTGGTAAGGGCGGTCCTATTGAGGGGCAAGTCGAATATGGCGTGCCGCGCACCCTTTGCAGCCTGGGTCCGCGCTGACCGACGAGGGCCGACCGCGCGGTGAATGTCCACAAAGGACAGATTTTGAGCTGCAAATGTCCGGTTTAGGCAGTCTGCACGGTTCCACGAGGGGGTCGTGAGTGGCAAAGAGGGTTCTATTTTTTTTGAGCCGAAGGTCAAACGTGGCGTGTTCTTGGGCGGGCCGATGGTGGGATGAAGGCTCCCTTCGCCGCGTCTAATGCGGTGAAAGGAGCCTTCGGCCCTGGTCAAGCGCGGGTCGTGAGTGGCGTTTCGGGTTATAAAAATAACCGTCCTCGCCACTCACGACCCGCTGTACCGACGCCCGATCAGTGCGGGAAACCCCAGGAGTTGTGCAGGGGCACGGTGATCTGCTTCAGCCAGGTCTTCGTGGTGAAGTCGCGGGCCTTGATGACCACCGAGCCGGGCGAGACCTCGACCTGCAGTCCCTGATTGAACGCCCCGCCGAGGGACACTTCCCCGCCCTTGCCGTCGTCCGTCCAGCCGGTCTGCACGGCCGCGGTGTTGACCACGGTGAAGCCTTCGAGGTTGCCGGTGCCCGGAACCACCCGGCGGACCACCCAGTCCGACAGGTTGAGGTCCCAGTGCGTGTGCCCGGAGAAGAGGAACACGTCCCGGTGGCGGCCGAGGATCGAAAGCAGCCTGTCCGGTTGGAGGTAGTCGGACCGGTAGAGCTTGTTGTGCGTACCGGAAACCGTGTTGGGCAGCGGATGATGGGTCAGCACCATCACTGGGCTGCGCCGGTTCGACCAGTACCGGAGTCGCTGCTCGAGCCAGGTGAACTGGCGGTCGCTCATCCAGACCTCGTCCCACAGCTTCGGGTCGTGGTACTTCGCGTACCGTTCGGTTCCGAGGCAGAGCACCGGAACACCGCCGAACGACGTCTCGCTGTAGACGGTGTTGCGGCCCGAGAACCGGTAGAAGCTGCGGAACAGCGAGTCCTCGGTCGTCCCGTTGGGCCAGGTCTCCTGGGCGAGAGTGTCGGGGTCCCGCCATTTCGGGACGTAGAACTCGTGGTTGCCGATGGCCCACGCGACCTCGCGCGGATGCGGGTGCTTGTCGAAGGTCGAGCGCAACTGGGCGTACTCGAAGTCGTAGCCGCGCGGGGTGAGGTCACCCGCGATGCCGAGCCCCGCACTGCCGGGGTTGATCGCGTGCAGGTCGTCGAGCGCGTTGCCGAAGTCGGTGAGGTCGCCCTGGATATCGCTGAGGATGTTGAAGCGGACCACCGGCCCATGCGGGCCCCACTTCGCCTGTGCCTCGGCCTGCCCCGGCAGCATCGTCACCCCTGCGGCCGCACCGCCGGCAGCCACCATGAAAGCTCTTCGATCCATAACCCGAACGCTACTCACGTTTTATGGCCGGATTCGGTCGTGCTTCTGAACAACGCGAGTCCGTGAAGGACTCCTTGAGGGACCCAGAGTCTCTCAAGGAGTCCTTCACGGACTCGGGTCAGGACTCCATGGCCTTGACGAGCGAAGCGGGCCGCAGGTCCGTCCAGTTGGTCTCGACGTATTCGAGGCACTCCGGACGCGAGGCCGGGCCGAACTTCGTGGCCCAGCCCGCCGGGACCTCGACGAACTCGGGCCACAGGCTGTGCTGTCCCTCGTCGTTGACCAGCACCAGGTACGTGCCGTCGGGGTTCTCGAACGGGTTCGTCATTCCTTGTTCTCCTTCTGTGCGGCCGGTGAATCAGCCCGGCGGGTGAGTGCGTCGAGTGCGGTGAACCAGCCTTCCGCCAGTTCCCGCACCGAGTCTTCGGTGAGCACGGCGTCCGGCCAGGACCAGTGAGCGCTCAACTCGGGACCGCCAGGGCGATCCTCGGTCACGACGTTGATCGTCAGCGCGTGCGAGACGGGCATTCCGTCGTCCGCCCCGAGTTCGGCCGCCTCGACCTCCTCCGCGTACGACCAGTCGGTCGCTTCGGGGACCCCGATCCGGCCCAGGTAGTTGAACTCGATCTGCGGTTTCGCGAACTTCGCGAGTTCAGGCCCGGTGCGCCGGTCGAGGTAGCGGAGCAGGCCGTGCCCGATACCGCCGTCCGACAGCTCGTCGAGGTGAGCCTGGACCCGCTTCAGCGCTTCGCCGGCTGCGGCTCCGCCCGCGAACGCGTCGTCCAGGTCGAGGTCTCCCAGGTCCAGGCACACCGGCACGACACTGGTGAACCAGCCGACCGTCCGCGAAAGGTCCGCGCCGGCGGCCAGTTCCTCTTCACGGCCGTGTCCCTCGACGTCGACCAGCACCGCCTGTCCCCCGTCCCGGCGCCACCGCGCGACAGCGAGCGCGAGACCGGCGAGCAGGACGTCGTTGATCGTCGCACGGGACAGGAGCGGGGCCGTCCGCTCGGCGGGCAGCGTCAGCGACACCTTCCTCACGGTTCCCTGGACATCCCGCGCGGGGTCGAGCGGCCGGTCCAGCGGGAGCGGATCCCCGCCGGCCAGCACCGACTTCCACCGGTCCAGCTCGCTCGAACGGTCCTGTGTGGACAGCACTTGCGACCATCGCCGGAACGAAGTGTCCACGGAGGACAGCTCTGGCACCTCGCCGAGCGCGACCGCCTCCCAGGCGGAAGCGAGGTCCGGCAGCAGGATCCGCCACGAGACGCCATCGACGGCCAGGTGATGGATCATCAGCAGCAACCGCCCGGGTTCGGACGCGCCCGCGTCGAACCACGTCGCGCTCAGCATCACGCCGTCGTCCGGATTCAGCCGGGCGCGGGCCGGCTCCGCGTGTCGCTCGATCAGCGCGAACAGATCACCTTCGACCTCGACGCGTTCGATGCGGACATCGGCCGATGAGGCCACGCGAAGTGCCCAGCCGTCCACCGACCGGTCGAGCCGCGCCCGCAGCATGTCGTGCCTCGCCACGAGCGCACCGAGCACGGTCTTCAACTGCTCGCCGGTCATTCCGGCGGGCGTCCGCACCAGCGCGGCCTGGTGGTAGCCGTCGATCGGGCCGCCGAGTTCGCGGAGCGCGTGCATGATCGGCGTGAGCGCGATCGAGTCGTCGTCCTCGATCCGTTCCGCCACCTCGGCCAGCGCCGCGACCGTCCGGCGCGCGAACACCTCGTGCGGCGTGATCTTCAGCCCGGCCGCGCGTGCCCGGCCGACCAGCCGCATCGCGACGATGCTGTCCCCGCCGAGGGCGAAGAAGTCGTCTTCGGCACCCAGTTCCGGCACGTCGAGCACTTCCGCGAAGAGCGCGCACAGTGTCTCTTCCAGCTCGGTTTCGGGCGCGCGGCCACCGGCCAGCTCCGCGTAGTCCGGCGCGGGCAGCGCCTGGCGGTCCAGTTTCCCGTTGGACAGCACGGGAAGCGCGTCGAGCGCGACGAAAGCCGCCGGGACCATGTAGTCCGGCAACTTCTCGGCCGTGAACCGTCGCAGCTCGTCCCGATCCACAGTGGACACCACGTACGCCACGAGTTGCTTCCCCCGAGGCCGGTCCTCACGCACCAGGACGACGGCCTGCGTGACGCCGTCGTGCCGTTCGAGCACCGCCTCGATCTCGCCGGGCTCGACCCGGAATCCGCGGATCTTCGCCTGGTCGTCGGCGCGTCCGCCGAAGTCGAGGCGTCCGTCCGCGGTCCAGCGGGCGAGGTCTCCGGTGCGGTACATCCGGGCGCCCGCCGGACCGAACGGATCCGCCACGAACCGCTCCGACGTCAGTGCCGTCCGCCCGAGGTAGCCGCGGGCGAGCCCGGCACCGGCGAGGTACAACTCACCGGTGACCCCGGGCGGGACCGGCCGCAGCGCCGTGTCCAGCACGTAGGCCCGGGTGTTCGCGACCGGGCGGCCCACCAGCGGCGTCTCGCTGTCGCCGATCCGTGCGACGAGGGTGTCCACTGTGGACTCGGTCGGTCCGTACAGGTTGAAGGCCTCGGTGCCGTCCAAAGTGGCCAGACGGCGCCACAGGCTCTCGGGGACCGCCTCACCGCCGACACCGATCACCGCGAGGGGACACCGGTCGCCGTCGAGCAGGCCCGCGTCGGCCATCTGCGCGAAGAACGACGGCGTGACCTCGATGAAGTCGAAGTCCTCCCGTTCGATCATCGCGGCCAGCAGTTCGGGATCGCGCCGGGTCTCCTCGTCCACGATGTGCACGGCGTGCCCGTCGAGCAGCCACAGCTGGGGTTGCCAGGAGGCGTCGAAGGAGAACGACCACGCGTGCCCGACCCGCAGATGGGGTTTGCCGGTGGCCTCGACCGCGGGCCGGTGCAAGGTGGCAAGGTGGCTGTGGAACAGATTCACCACGCCGCGATGCGGGACGACGACCCCCTTGGGCGTCCCGGTCGAACCCGACGTGTAGATCACGTACGCCGGATGCTCCGGGACGAGCGGGCGAACGCGGTCCCGGTCGGTCAGGTCGTGCGCCTGCCGGTCCTCGGTGACGAGCGCGCAGAGCGCCAGTGTCTCGATGTCGGTCCGGGGCAACGACTCCAGCAGCTCGGGCTCGGTCAAGATCACCTGCGGCCGCGCGTCGGCGAGCATCGCGGCCAGCCGTTCGGCCGGGTAATCCGGGTCGAGCGGCAGGTACGCCGCCCCAGCCTTGTGGACCGCGAGGATCGCCAGCAGCACGTCGGCGGAACGCGGCAGCGCCAAGGCGACGAAATCCTCGGGACCCACACCGTGGGCGACCAACGCCCTGGCGAGCCGGTTGGCGCGCTCGTTGAGTTCGGCGAAGGTCAAAGCGACCCCACCGGACACCACCGCCGTCGCGCCGGGCGAACGCCGGGCCTGCTCCTCGAACAGACCGGCCACAGTGGACGGTTCGACGGCGAGCGCCGTCTCGTTCCACTCGCGCACGATCAGGTCCAGATCGGCCTCGGCCAGGATGTCGGCCCTGCCGACGGGAGTGTCCACATCGGACACCATCGTCGCGAGCACGCGTTCCATCGCGGGGAGAAGCCGTTCCGGCAGGCCGGCGTCGAACAGATCGGAACGGTACTCCGCGGTGAGCTTCAGCCGTGTTCCCGGCTCCACCGCCCAGGTGAGCGGATAATGCGTGGAGTCGTCGTGGCGCACGATCTCCCCGCGCAACCCGGCGCCCGTCTCGTCCTCGTCCGCGCCCGGGTAGCTCTCGAACACCATCAGCGTGTCGAACAGCTCTCCCAGCCCGGCGCCGCGCTGGATGTCGGCGAGCCCGAAATGCTGGTGCGCGAGCAGTCCGGACTGCTCGTCCTGGACCCGGTCCAGCAGGTCGCCCAGCTTTTCGGCCGGGTCGAGCACGATCCGCACCGGGATGGTGTTGATGAACAGTCCGATCATCCGCTCGACTCCGGCCAGCTCGGGCGGGCGCCCGGCGACCGTCGCGCCGAAGACGACGTCCGAACGGCCGGTGAGCCTGCCGAGCACGATGCTCCACGCCGTCTGGACCAGCGTGTTCAGGGTCAGGCCGCGCGAGCGGGCGAGCCCGGCGAGCGCCTCGGTCGCCTGCTCCGGCAACTCGAGCGACAGCCGCTGCGGCAGGGCCGGGGTCCGCTGCGGATCGTGCGGGACGAGATGTGTCGGCTCGGTCAGGCCGTCGAGCGCCTGCCGCCAAGCGGCCTCCGCCGCCTCCCGATCCTGGCCCCCGAGCCAGCCGAGATGGTCTCGGTACTGGCGGGCCGGTGCCTGCTCGGCTCCGGCGTACAGCTGCGACAGCTCCGCGAACAACTGCGGCAACGACCAGCCGTCGAGCAGCACGTGCTGGTGGGTGAACACCAGCCGGTGCCGTCCGTCCGGCAGGGTGAGCAGCAGGAAGCGCAGCACCGGTGCGGCCGCCGGATCGAAGCGGCGCCTGTCGTGGGCCATCTCCGCTTCGACGGCGTCCGGCGAAGCCACGAAGCGCCAGGGAACCGTGACCGAACGCGCCACGAGCGCGACAGGACGACCGGACGCGAGGTAGCGGTAGCCGGTGCGCAGGACGGCATGCCGGTCGACGAGCGACTGCGCGGCCTCGCGCAGTCGCGCCGGATCGAGCGGCCCGGAGAGATCGAACGACACCTGGACGGTGTAGACGTCGGGTCCGTCGCCGTCCATCGTCGCGTGGAAGAGCAGCCCGGCCTGCAACGGCGTCAGCGGCCATACTTCGGCCGTGTCCGCCGCGACGTCGAGGATCTCCGCGCGTTCGGCCGCATCGAGCTCCAGCAACGGCTTCCCGCTCTCCGGCGCGGCCGCGTCGAGCCGTACCGCGCTGACCTCGGCCAGGGCCGCGACGGTCCGGTGCCGGAAGACGTCACGCGGGCTCAGCAGCAGCCCGGCGCTCCGCACGCGACCGACCAGCTGCATCGCGACGATGCTGTCCCCGCCGAGGCGGAAGAAGTCGTCGTGGACGCCGACCTTCTCCAGCCCGAGCACCCCCGCGACGAGCGACGCGAGCAGTTCCTCGCGCGGTGTGCGCGGGGCGTCGCCGGTGACCTCGCCGGAGAAGTCCGGGGCGGGCAGCGCCTTGCGGTCGAGCTTTCCGTTGGGTGTCAGCGGGAACGCGTCCAGCACCACGAACGCGGACGGCACCATGTATTCCGGCAAGGTGGCCTCGGCGAGCCGCCGGGTCTCCTCGACGTCGGCCTCCCCGGTCAGGTAGGCGACGAGCCTGCCCTCCCGCAGCACCACCCGCGCGGAGAGCACGGACTCGATCTCGCCCAGCTCGATCCGGAAGCCGCGCAGCTTGACCTGGTCGTCGGCGCGGCCGAGATAGTCGAGGGCGCCGTCGGCTCGCCACCGCGCGAGGTCGCCTGTGCGGTACATCCGCTCCCCCGCCGCGAACGGGTTCGCCACGAACCGCTCCGCGGTGAGCCTGGACCGGCCGAGGTAGCCGCGCGCGAGTTGCTTGCCCGCCAGATACAGCTCGCCCGCCACGCCCGGCGGCACCGGCCGGAGCCGGGCGTCGAGGACGTGGACCTGGGTGTTCCACACCGGACGTCCAATGAGGACGGTGTCGTCGACCACCTCCCACGAAGTCACGTCCACAGAGGCCTCAGTCGGCCCGTAAAGGTTGTGCAGCGGGACATCGACACGGGCGGCCAGTTCCGGTGGCAGCGCCTCACCACTGCACAGGACACGGCGGACGCCGTGCCACCGCGGTTCTTCGGCGAGGAACGCTTCCAGCATCGACGGGACGAAGTGCAGGGTCGTGATGCGCTGATCGCGGATCAGCTCCGCGAGATACGCCGGATCCCGGTGGCCGTCCGGTTTGGCGACGACCAGCGTGGCGCCGGTGATGAGCGGCCAGAAGAACTCCCACACCGACACATCGAAGCTCGACGGCGTCTTCTGCAACACCCGGTCATCAGCCGTCAGACCGTACTCGTCCTGCATCCACAAGAGACGGTTCACGATGCCCTCATGCGGCACCACGACACCCTTGGGACGGCCGGTCGATCCGGAGGTGTAGATGACGTACGCCGGGGATGCCGCGTCCATCTCGCGACCAAGGTTCTCACCGGAATAGCCGTCCATCACCGGCAACTTGTCGAGAACAACCGTCGGAGCGGCGTCTTCGAGCATGAACGCGATGCGATCAGCCGGGTAGTCCGTGTCGAGCGGCAGGTAGGCCGCTCCGGCCTTGTGCACCGCGTACAACGCGACGACCAAATCGATCGAGCGCGGCAGCGACACGGCCACCACCGACTCCGTACCCACACCCCGCTCGACCAGCCACCGCGCCAACCGATTCGCCTGCGCGTTGAACTCCGCATAGGAAAGCTCGAAGCCCTCGAACACCACCGCGACAGCGTCCGGCGTCCGCGCCACCTGTGCCTCGAACAACTCCGGCAACGTGGTCGCCGGGACGTCGTGTGCGGTGTCGTTCCAGTGCCCGAGCCGAGTGCGCTCGTCGTCGTCGAGGACGTCGAGCTCGCCGACCGGGACCGCGGGATCGGCGGCCACCTGCTCCAGGACGGCGACCAGGCGCCGCGCGAACGACTCGGCGGTGGCGTGGTCGAACAGGTCGGCGCTGTACTCGATCGCGCCCGAGATCCCGTCGCCCTGCTCCAGGAAGCCGAATTCGAGGTCGAATTTGGCGACGCCCTGCGCGAAGTCTTCTTGTTCCGCACGAAGCCCGGGCAGCTTCAGTCCGTCCTCGGCCTTGGGCAGGTAAACCACCATCACCTGGAACAGCGGGTGCCTGGCCAGCGAACGTTCCGGGTTGACCGCGTCGACCAGCCGCTCGAACGGCAGATCCTGGTGTTCGAAGGCCGCCAGGTCGGTCGCGCGCACCCGCGAGAGCAGGTCGCCGAACGCCGGCTCGCCGGACAGGTCGGTGCGCAGCACGAGCGAGTTCACGAAGAAGCCGATCAACGGCTCCAGCCGTTCGTCGACGCGACCGGAACTCGGTGCGCCGAGCGGGATGTCGTCCCCCGCACCGAGCCGGTGCAGCAGCGCCGCGACCGCGGCTTGCGCCAGCATGAACATGCTGACGTCGTGCCGCTGGGCCACCGCACGCAGGCGCTCGGTGAGCGCGGCGCCGATCGGGAAGGTGACGAGACCACCGCGATGGCTCGACTCGGCCGGACGCCGCCGGTCCGAAGGCAGGGCCAGCTCGTCCGGCAGGCCTGCCAACGCTTCCTGCCAGAACTCGAGGTGCCCGGAGGCCGTGGAGTCGAGCAGGTCACGTTGCCACAAGGCGTAGTCCGCGTACTGGACTGGCAGCTCTGTCCACTGTGGAGCGGATCCGGCGAGCCGCGCCTCGTACGCCGTCGCGAGGTCGGCCATGAGCGGCCCCTGCGACCATTCGTCCGTCGCCACGTGGTGGATCACCAGCAGCAGGACGTGTTCCCGCGGTGACACGGCGAAGACCGTGGCCCGGATCGGGAGCTCCTCGTCGAGGGCGAACCCTCGACCGGCTTCGGCGGACAACCGCGCCGGCAGATCGCCCGCTTCCTCGAACCGGACCTCCGGGCACGCGTCGGCCAAGATCCGCTGCGCCGCGACGCCGCCTTCTTCGACGAACACCGTCCGGAGTGGTTCGTGCCGCTCGGTGAGATCGCCGACCGCCGCGCGCAGCGCGTCCACGTCCAGCTCGCCGTGCAGACGCCAGGCGAGCGGGATGTTGTAGGTGGGCGTGACACCTTCAAGCCGGTACAGGAACCACAACCGTTGCTGGGCGGGCGAAAGCGGCAGCAGGTCCGGACGGTGCCCGACGGTCAGGGCCAGCCGGGCCGACGGTTCCGCGAGCCGTTCGGCCAGCGCGGCGACCGTGGGGGCGTCGAAGACGTCGCGGACCGTCACGGCGGCGTCCAGGCTCGATGAGATCCGGCTGACCAGGCGCATCACCAAGAGCGAATGGCCGCCGAGCGCGAAGAATCCGTCGTCGATCCCGACCCGCTCGACGCCGAGAACGTCGGCGAACAACGCGCACAGGGCCTCTTCCCACGCGTTCCGCGGCTCGCGGCCTTCGGTGGTCGCGAACTCCGGCGCGGGCAAGGCCTTGCGATCGAGCTTTCCGTTCGGGGTCAGGGGGATCTCGTCGAGCACGACGAACGCCGACGGCACCATGTGCTCGGGCAGCTTCGCGGCCACCTCGTCCCGCAGCCCGTCGGTCGAGCCGACGACGTACGCCACCAGCCGGTCTTCGCGAGCGACCACCACGGCTCGCGAGACAGTCTCAGACACGGTCAAGGCAGCCTCGACCTCGCCGAGTTCGACCCGGAAGCCGCGGATCTTGACCTGGTCGTCCACGCGGCCCAGGAACTCCAGCACGCCGTCGGCCGACCAGCGCGCGAGGTCTCCGGTGCGGTACATCCGGTCCCCCGGGTCGCCGAACGGGTCGGCGACGAACCGCTCGGCGGTCAGTCCGGGCCGGGCGAGGTACCCGCGAGCGAGCTGCACCCCGGCGAGGTAGAGCTCACCGGGAACACCCGGCGGGACCGGGTTCAGCCGCGCGTCCAGCACATACGTCCGCGTGTTCCACACCGGACGTCCGATCGGGACGGACGGGGTCGTTTCGCAACCGGCCCGCCAGGCGGTCACGTCGACGGACGCTTCGGTCGGGCCGTACAGGTTGTACAGCGGGACGTCGACGCGGGCGGCCAGCTCCGACGGCAGTGCCTCGCCACTGCAGATCACCCGGCGCAGGCCGATGCAGTTCGCGGTCTCCAGGAAGAGCGCGAGCATCGACGGTACGAAGTGGACAGTGGTGGTCCCGGTGGTGCGGATCAGTTCCGCGAGATAGGCCGGGTCCTTGTGCCCCTCGGGCTTGGCGACGACCAGCGTGGCGCCGGTGATGAGCGGCCAGAAGAACTCCCAGACCGACACGTCGAAACTCGACGGCGTTTTCTGCAACACCCGATCATCAGCGGTGAGGCCGTACTCATCCTGCATCCACAAGAGACGGTTCACGATGCCCTCATGCGGCACCACCACGCCCTTGGGACGCCCCGTCGAACCGGACGTGTAGATCACGTACGCCGGAGACGACGGATACACGATCCGTCCCAGGTTCTCGGCGGAATAGCCGTCCAAAGCGGGCAGCTCGTCGAGAACGACCGCGGGGGCGGCGTCTTCGAGCATGAACGCGATGCGATCCGCCGGATAGTCACGGTCGACCGGGAGGTAAGCGCCACCGGCCTTGTGCACCGCGTACAGCGCGACAACCAGATCGATCGAGCGCGGCAGCGACACCGCCACCACCGACTCCGCACCCACACCCTGCTCGACCAGCCACCGCGCGAGCCGATTTGCCCGCTCATTGAACTCGGCATACGAAAGCTCAGAGCCCTCGAACACCACCGCGACAGCGTCCGGCGTCCGCGCCACCTGCGCCTCGAACAGCTCCGGCAACGTGGCGGCGGGGACTTCCTGGGCCGTGCGGTTCCACTCGGTGACCCGCGCGAGTTCGTCACCGACGAGGACGTCGAGCTCGGCGACCGGCCGCTCGGGCTCGGCGGCGACCTGCTCCAGCAGGGACATGAGCCGGGCCAGCAGGCGCGCGGCCGTTGTCTCGCCGGCGAGGTCTTCGGCGTACTCCAGCATCAGTGTGGCGGTGGTCCCGTTGTCGACCATCGTGAAGTGCAGGTCGAACTTCGCCATGCCGGTGTCCATCTCGAACCACTCGGCGGGCAGGCCGAGCACGTCGTGCGCGTCGCTCTGCCGGTGGTAGCCCACCATCACCTGGAACAGCGGATTGCGTCCCGGCACCCGGGGCGGGTTCAGTTCCTCGACGACGCGTTCGAACGGCAGGTCACCGTGGGAGAACGCGGCGAGGTCGGCCTCGCGCACCCTGTCGAGCAGGGCGGCGAACGTCGGCTCGCCGGAGAGATCGGTCCGCAGCACCAATGTGTTCACGAAGAACCCGACGAGATCGTCGAGCGCCGCGTCGGTCCGTCCGGCGATCGGGGCACCCAGCGGGATGTCATCCCCGGCACCGGTCCGGTGCAGCAGCGCGGCCACCGCCGCCTGGAGCACCATGAAGGGGCTCGCCCCCGCTTTCGCCGCCAGCTCGCGCACGGCGGCCGACAGTTCCACGGAGAGCGGGGATTTCACCTTTCCGCCCTTGCCCGTCGGCCGGAGCGGACGCGGCCGATCCAGCGGCAGGGTCAGCTCATCCGGAGCCCCGCGCAATGCCTCGGCCCAGTAGGCGATCTGCGCCGCGCCGCACTGGTCCAGGAAGTCCTTCTGCCACAACGCGAAATCGGCGTACTGCACCGGGAGATCCGTCCACACGGGACTCTCGCCGCCGAGCCGGGCTTGGTAGGCCGAGGTCAGGTCGCCCAGGAACGGGCGATCGGACCATTCGTCGGTCGCGCTGTGGTGCAGCACCAGCGAAATCACCTGGTCGCCATCACCGATCCGCAGCACCCGGAGCCGGACCGGGATCTCCCGGGCCAGGTCGAACGGCGTCCGCGAAAGCTCGGCGATCCGGGAGTCCAGCCCGGCTTCGTCGCAGTCCTCGATGGCGAACGGGATCTCCGGCGCGTCGAGGACGCGCTGGTACGGCTCCCCGTCGTGCTCGTCGAATACAGATCGCAGGACCTCGTGCCTCCCGAGCACGTCGCCGAGCGCGGCCCGCAGCGCCTCGATTTCCAAGTCGCCACGAAGGCGGAAGGTCAGCGGGAAGTTGTAGGCGACCGCGTTCGCTTCCATCCGGTCGACGAGCCAGAGGCTGCGCTGGGCCGCGGAAAGCGGGATCCGGTCCGGGCGTTCGGCGCGGACCACCGCCGGCCGGGCAGGCTCACCGCCACCGGCGCGAGCGGCCAGCTCGGCGACCGTCGGCGCCTCGAAGAGGTCACGAATGGCCAGTTCGGCACCGAGTTCGGTCCTGGCCCGGCTGATGAGCCGGGTGGCGAGGAGGGAATGGCCGCCGAGGTCGAAGAAATTGTCCTCGACGCCGACCCCGTCCACTCCGAGGACCTCGCCGAAGAGCGCGCACAGCGTCTCCTCCTCGGCGGTCTCGGCCGGATGGCTTTCGGCGAGCCGCACGGTCTGCTCGGCGTCCGGGAGAGCGCGGGTGTTGAGCTTGCCGTTGTCGGTCAAGGGCAGGGCGCCCAGCGTGACGAACGCGGCCGGGACCATATAGTCCGGCAGTTCCGTTTTGAGCCGGTCCCGCAGGCGCTGCACCAGTTCGCCGCCGCCCCGGGCCGCCGTCGGGCTCGTGGCGTACTTGGCCAGGTTCGTGCCTGCCGAAACCGGCTGATGCACGCCGGTGACCAGCGCGTCCGTCTGTCCCTTGTGGACGAATACGGCTTCGAAGGCGCCGTCGGCAGACCAGGTGCAGTACACCCGGAACCCGAGCCGCTCGCCGAGTTCGTGCACGTCTTCAGGCTCCACACCAGGAGAAGCACAGAACAACGCGAGGACGTCGACGAGCGGCGCGCCGGCGTCCAGCGCACGTGTCGCCTCGACCTCCGGAGCCTGGCGCGCGTCCGGGATCCGGCTCACCCGCAGTGTTTCCGCGCCGGTGAGACGCTCCTCCAGCGCGGCGAGAGAACCCAGCTCGTCCCACGACAGCCGCGGCGCTTGAGCGACCGACACGGTTTCAGCCGGTTCTTTCACGAGGACCGCGTCGTAGCGGTACCGGCTCAGCTCGTTGTGCAGCCGGGCCCGTTTGATCCGCACCTGCGCCGCGACGCCGGGAAGCCGCCGCGCGAGCGCGGTGAAGTAGTCCGGGTCGATCAGCAGTTCCTTCTCCAGCGCGGCACCGCGTTCGATCGCGCGCCGCACCTGGGCGACGTCGGACGTCGCGTCGGCGCGGGTGAGCTGGATCGCGGTGTGGAACGCGCGGGCGAGCCGCAGGTTCCGGACGTCGCCGACGAACAGCGCGCCACCCGGCGCGAGCAGGCCGATCGCCTTCGTGATCACGTCGGTCAGGTAGCCGACGCTCGGGAAGTACTGGATGACGGAGTTGATCACGATCGTGTCGAACCGGCCGGCGGGCAGGCCGTCGAACACGTGCGCCGGCTGGGCGCGCAAGGTCACCTTGGCGGCCAGCTCCGGATGCTGTTCCAGCTCGCGGTTGAGCTTCGCGATCACCGGCGCGGCAAGGTCGGTGCCCCAGTACTCCTGGGCCAACGGCGCGATCTGCCCCATGAGGAGACCGGTGCCGACACCGATCTCCAGCACCCGTTCGGGCTTCAGCTCGGCGATCCGGTCGACGGTCGCCCGCCGCCATTCCCGCATGTGCTCAAGCGGAATCGGTGCGCCGTCGTAGCTGGAGTCCCAGCCCGCGAAGTCCTCGGTGAACAACGCCGTCGGGATCTCGGTGTACTCGTCCGAGTAGATCTGCTGCCATTCGCCGACCTGGTCGGCTTCCGCTTCGGCGCGGGCGTCCCCGCTCAGTTCGGCCGGGACGACGTACCCGATGAGCCGCTGCAGACCGGGCGCCGACGGGTCCGGTCGCGCGATCACCGCGGCCTGCGCGACCTCCGGATACCGGCTGAGCGCGGTCTCGATCTCGCCGAGTTCGACGCGGTAGCCGCGGATCTTCACCTGGTCGTCGGTGCGGCCGAGGAAGTCGAGGTTCCCGTCCGCGCGGCGGCGCACGAGGTCACCGGTGCGGTACATGCGCCCGCCCCCGGGCACGAACGGGTCGGCGACGAACCGTTCGGCGGTCAGGCCGGGCCGCCCCAGGTAGCCGCGGGCCAGCCCCTCGCCCGCGATGTAGAGCTCACCCGCGACGCCGTCGCGCACCGGCCGAAGCCAGGCGTCGACGATGTAGGCGCGGGTGTTCCAGATCGGCTTGCCCACGGTCGGGGTGTCGCTGTCGGTCGTCCCGCCGCCGAGCGTGTTGATCGTGTACTCGGTGGGGCCGTACAGGTTGTAGCCGTAGGTGCCGTCGGTGTCGCGCAGCCGGTTCCACACCGACTCCGACACCGCCTCGCCGCCGAGCAGGACCAGCGCGGGCCGGTGCCCCTCCAGCAGCCCTTCCTCGATCAGCAGGTGGGCGTACGTCGGTGTCACGTTGACGACGTCGACCTCGTGCTCGTCGCAGTACGCCACGAGCGCCCGCGCGTCGCGGCGCAGTTCCTCGTCGCAGACGTGGACCTCGTGCCCCTCGACGAGCCACAGCAGTTCTTCCCAGGACATGTCGAAGGCGAACGACACGGTGTGCGCGATCCGCAGCCGCCGCCCACCCGCCGAGGCGATGGCCGGGGCGAAAATGGCGCCCTGATGGTTGAGCTGCATGTTCGTCAGGCCGCGGTACGGCGTGACGACGCCCTTGGGCTTGCCCGTCGAGCCCGACGTGTAGATGACGTACGCCGGGTGTTCCATGCGGTCCGCGCGGCCGCGCGCGAACAGCGGGCGTTCGGCGTCGGAGATCGGGCCGCCGTCGAACGCCCTGTCTTCGTGGTTATCGACGAGCACCCGGGGCATGGTGCCGGGCAGCGTTGCCGAGACGTCCTTTGTGGACACCAGGCACAGTGGCCGGGCGTCCTCCAGCATCACCGTGAGGCGGTCGACCGGGTAGTCGAGTTCCAGCGGCAGGTACGCCGCACCGGTCCGCAGCACGGCGAACAGCGCGACGACCATGTCGATCGACCGCGGCAGGCCGAGGGCGATGACCTGTTCCGGCGCGGCGCCCTTCGCCAGCAGGAGCCGGGCCATCCGGTTGATGCGCGCGTCGAGTTCCGCGTAGGTCAGGTGTTCCTCACCGAACACCAAGGCCGTGACGTCGGGGGTCCGCTCCGCCTGGACGGCGAGCAGATCCGCGATCGTGTCCTCGATGACCGGATGCTCGGCCTCGGCCCAGCCCGCTTCCAGCGCGGCACGGTCCTCAGTGGACACCGTGGCCAGCGCGGCGACCGGTTTCGCCGGGTCGGCGACGATCTGCGCGACCAGTGACGTGAACCGGTCGAGCACCGACGCGGCCTCGGCGGTGCCGATGACGTCGTCCCGGTAGGACAGCGTGACCCGTATTTCCTCGCCCGGGGTGACCACCAGCGTCAGCGGATAGTGCGTGGCGTCGATGTTCAGCAGCTCGGTGATGCCGTGCCGATGGCGGAGGCCGTCGCGCCGCTCGTCGCCGTCGGCGTTGCGCAGCACGAAAAGCGTGTCGAACAGGACGCGGTGCCCGGCTTCGCGCTGCAGGACCCCGAGGCTCATGAACTCGTACGGCGTCAGGTCCATCCGCTCGGACTGCAGGCGCCGCACCAGATCCAGCACGGATTCGGTCGCGTCGAGCCGCACCCTGGCCGGCACGGTGTTGAGGAACAGGCCGATGGTGTTCTCGATCTCGGGCACGGCGGCGGGCCTGCCCGCGACCGCGGCGCCGAACACGACGTCGGTCCGCCCGGTCATGGTCGACAGGACCAGACCCCAGGCGGCGTTGAGCACGGAGTTGACCGTCAGGCCATGCCTGCGCGCCTGCTCACGCAGCCTGCGGCTCAGGCCGGAAGGCAGCACGGTGTCCAGGTTGACCGGGGTCGCCGGGGCCAGGTCACGGCCTTCCGGCCCTACGACGGTCGGCTCCGCGAGACCGGACAGCGCCTCGCGCCACGCGTTCGTCGCGGCCTCGATGTCCTGCCTGGCCAGCCAGCGCAGGAAGTCCACATAGGACCCGGCCCCGGGCAGTGTCCGATCGTCGCCACCGAGGTCGTACAGCGCGAACAGCTGCTCGATGAAGAGCCAGGCGGACCAGCCGTCCCAGAGCAGCAGATGCCGGTTCAGCACCACCCGGTCGCGGCCGTCCCCTAGCCGCACCAGTTTCACCCGGAACAGCGGCGGGGCGCCGAGATCGAACCGCGTCGCGCGGTCCTCGGCCATGAGTTCTTCGAGCCGCTCCCGCCGCTCGTCTCCGGGCAGCGCCGAAAGGTCCACTTCGGACACCGGCGGCTCGACCTCGGCCGCCACGAACTGGACCGGACCGCGCAGTCCTTCGCTGGTGAACCCGGCGCGGAGACTCGGGATCCGGCGCAGCAGCGCGGCCACCGCCGACCGCAGCCGATCGGCGTCCAGGCGGTGATCGAAGTCGATCGCCTCCTGGATCGTGTAGATGTCCACCCGGCCGGAGTTGTAGCCGGAGTGGAAGAACAGGCCTTCCTGCAACGGCGACAACGGCCAGACGTCGGCGACCGGCACCGGGCTGGACCGCTCGACGCGGGCGATCTCCTCCTGGGTCAGCGACACCAGTTCGAGGTCGGACGGCGTGAGTCCCACCGGCGCGCCGGTGTCCACGGCCGCGAGCTCGGCCAGGGCCGCTGCCCAGCGGTCCGCGAGTGTTCCGACGGCACCGGCGAACGTGGCCGTCAGCCTCGGCCCGTTCTCGGTCTCCTCACAGGCCACCCCGATCCGCACGTCATGGTCGCCGGACGGCGGCACGACGGCGTACCCCGCGACCTGCCACTCCCCCGGCCCGGCCGGGACGCGGCCGTCGTACCGGAGGGCGATCCGCGGTTTCGCGAGCCCGGCGAGCAACGGACCGGTCTGGGCGTTGAGATACCGCAGCGGGCCGTAGCCCTCGGGCGTCTTCCGGACGGTTTCCTTGACGGCCTTGAGCATCGCGACCGGTTCGCCGGTCGCGGTGATGCGGACCGGACGGACCGAGGTCAGCGCGCCGACGGTGTCCGAAGAGTCCACTCGGCCGTGGAGATCGACGAGGAGGTCACCGTCGACAGCGACCTTCAGCGCGGTCAGGAGGACGTCGGTCACGTCGCCGTGCACGGCGGACGGCAGCGCGCCGACGAGCGTCCGGGTGTCCTCGACGGACAGGGTGATCCGGCGTTCCGCCACCTCGCCGGGCACCTCAAAGGAGATGGGCGCCAGCGTCTCGGCCCAGTGCTCGATCTCGCCGAGCAGCGCGGGATCCTGCGCCGCGTCGGTGATCCGGCGGGCGATGGCCCGCAACGACGTCCGCGCTCGAGTGAACACCGGCGGACGGCCCTCGGTCACGGCCTGCCAGGCGATCGCGAGGTCGGCCGCCAGTGTCGTCCGGCTCCGCGCGTCCAGCAGGACCGGATGCGCGAGCAGGAGCAGCCTGCCCGGTTCGTCGAACCAGACGGCCTGCAGCAGGTTGTCCGGCAATCGGTCGGCGGCGTCCCGGTATTCGTCCTCCAGGGACCCGGTCGCGTGACGCAGCAGGTCCGTCGCCTGGACCGTCCCTTGTGGACGGATTTCGAGCGACCACAGCACCGAGGCGACGCGCGACAGCCGGAGCCGCAGGCCGTCGTGGTGGTCGAGTACGAGCTGCAGGGTGGCGGCGAGCGTCTCGAGGTCGGCCCCGGAGGGCGCGGTCAGCAGTACGGACTCCGGCTGGACCGCGTCGCCCAGTCCCCGCAGCCGGAGAACCTCCGGCAGAAGAGGAACGGCCCCGATGCCGTCGGCCTCGGGCTCCGGCTCGGGCGGCGTCGCGAACGCGGCGAGCGCCGCCGGGGTCCGGAGTTCGAACACGTCCTTGGGGCTCAGTGCGAAACCGGCCCGCCGGGCGCGGCTCGACACGGCGATCGACGAGATGCTGTCGCCGCCCAGCAGGAAGAAGTCCCCGTGGGCGCCGACGGTCTCCAGGCCCAGGACGTCCGCGAAGATCCGCGCGAGGGCACGCTCCCGGTCGTTCTCAGGCGCGGCCTCGGTCCGGACGGTCTCGGGCGCGGGCAAGGCCCGGACATCGAGCTTTCCGCTGGGGGTCAAGGGGAATTCGTCGAGGACGACGAACGCCCGCGGGACCATCGGTGCGGGCAAGGCTTCGCTGAGGGCGGTCCGCAGGCTCTCCGGATCCGCGCTCCCGGCGACGTAGCCGACGAGCGCGCCGTCCTTCGCCACGACCGTGGCGGCCGTGACCTCCGGCTGCGCGATGAGGACGGCTTCGATCTCGCCGAGTTCGATCCGGTTGCCGCGGATCTTCACCTGCCGGTCGGTGCGGCCGAGGTACTCGAGCTCGCCGTCGGCGCGGCGGCGCACCAGGTCACCGGTCCGATACAGCCGCTGCCCCGGTTCGCCGAACGGGTCGGCGACGAAACGTTCGGCGGTCAGGCCCGGTCGTCCGTGGTAGCCGCGGGCCAGCTGGACACCGGCGAGGTACAGCTCGCCCGCCACGCCGTCGGGCACCGGGCGCAGGCAGCCGTCGAGGACGTGCAGCCGCGTGTTCCACACCGGACGTCCGATGGGGACGGTGGTGCTGTCGGCGCCGGTGCCGGCGAAGAAGGTCACGTCCACGGCCGCCTCGGTGGGGCCGTAGAGGTTGTGCAGCGGGACCCCGGTGAGCGAACGCCAGCGCGCGGCGGTCTCGCCGGGCAGCGCCTCGCCGCTGGAGAACACCTGACGCAACGCCCCGAGATCGCCGGTGACCTCGTCGCTGCCGAGGAATGCGGCGAGCATCGACGGGACGAAGTGGACGGTCGTGATCTCCTTGTCCCGGATCACTCGCGCGAGATACGCCGGATCGCGGTGACCGTCCGGTTCGGCCAGCACCACCGTGGCGCCTTCGCACAGCGCCCAGAAGAACTCCCACACGGACACGTCGAAACTCGACGGTGTCTTCTGCAGCACACGGTCCGAGGCCGTGAGCCGGTACTCGTGCTGCATCCACGCGAGCCGGTTGACGATCGCGCGATGCGTGACGGCCACGCCCTTCGGCCGCCCCGTCGATCCGGAGGTATAGATCAGGTAGGCGGTGTTGTCCGGCCCGACGGCCGCCCCCTCGACGTCTTCGACGGTCTCGCCGCTCACAGGAACCTGAGTCAGCCCGGCGACGACCGGGATCCGCGCGGCCGTCCCGGGTTCGGCGAGCACGAGACGCGCCCCGGAATCGGCGAGCATGTATTCGAGCCGGTCGGCCGGATAGTCGAGGTCGATCGGCAGGTAGGCGGCCCCGGCTTTGAGGACACCGAGCAGGGCCACCATCAGCTCGGCCGACCGCGGCACGGCGACGGCGACGACCTCTTCGGGACCCGCGCCCAGGGAACGCAGCCTGCGAGCCAGGTTCTCCGCGCGAGCGTCAAGGTCCATATAGGACAGTTCGATGTCCTTGAACATCACCGCCGTCGCGGACGGAGTCCGGGCGACCTGCTCGGCGAAGGCCTCGGCCAGCGTGCGCTCCGGCACGGGGTGCGAGGTCGCGTTGAGTTCGGCCAGGCGGCCACGTTCGGCGGGCGACAGCAGGTCGAGAGCGGCGATCGGCAGGGCGGGGTGCGCGGTCAGCGTCTCCAGCAGCCGGGCGAACCGCTCCGCGAGCTGCCCGGCCGCGGCCGCGTCGATCCGGGCGGCGTCGAATTTGAGGCTGAACTCCAGGTCTTCACCCGGGGTCGCGATCACCGCGACCGGGAAGTGCACCGCGTCGGTGACCTCCACGCCGGCGAGCCGGACGGTCCCGGACGCGCGTTCGTCGTCACGCGGGAAGTTCTCGACGACGACAAGGGTGTCGAACAGTTCTTCCTGCCCGGCACCCGCGAGGCGCTGCACTTCGCCGAGGCCGAGATGCTGGTGGTCGAGCAAGGCCGCCTGCTCGTCCTGAAGGCGCCGCAGTACGGCGGCTACGGTTTCGGACGCGGACCAGCGCAGCCGCACCGGCACCGTGTTGATGTAGAGGCCGACCGCCGATTCGAGGCCGGCGGCGCCGGTGTCACGGCCGGAGACCGTGCTGCCGAACAGTACGTCGTCTCGGCCGGTGAGCCCGCCGAGCAGGAGCCCCCAAGCGCCGTGCAGGACGGTGCCGAGGGTGAGCCCATGCTCGCGTGCCATGGCGGACAACGCCGTCGTCGCCCGCTCGCCGAGGCTCAGGTGCAGCCGCGACGGCCGCCTCGCCACCCCGGCTCGTTCCTCGATCAACCGGGTGGGTTCGTCCACTCCGGACAACGCTGTCCGCCAGGCTTCGCGCGAGACCTCATGATCGCGCGACGCGAGCCGCCGCAGATGGTCCGTGCGCGTACCGGGTTCAGGGAGCGGATCGCCCGCGGGTCCCGCCAGCAGTTCCCGGAGCAGCACCACGACCGACCAGCCGTCGGCGATGATGTGATGGAACGTGAGCGCCAGCTTGGCGCGATCCTCGCCGAGCCGGGTGAAGGTCGCCCGCAGCAGCGGTGGCCGGGCGAAGTCGAACCGGCGCGCGCGGTCAGCCTCGAAGGCCGCCTCGGCGTCTTCGGCGGCCACCTCGCGCCAAGGCAGCTCGGCGTGCCGGGTCACCGTCTGGACGACCTGGCCGCCGTCGAGCTGCCGGAAACCGGACCGCAGCGCCGAATACCGGTCCAGCAACGCCTGCGCCGACCGGCGCAGCACCTCGGCGTCGACATCGCCTTCGAGGTCCAGCACCTCCTGGACCGTGTAGATGTCGGCGGCCGAGCCGCCTTCGAACTCCGCGTGGAAGAAGAACCCTTCCTGCAACGGCGTCACTGGCAGGACGTCGGCGTACTCGGCGAGCGGGGCAAGTTCGGCGTCGGTCAGCTCCAGCAGCGGCCGCTCATCCACAGTGGACACAGCGGACTCGGCGGTCACGGCCTCCGCGCAGACGGCCAGTGCTTCGGGAGTCCGGTGCTGGAACACCTGGCGCGGGGTGATGGCGAGACCGTGTTCCGCGGCGCCCAGCACCAGCCGGATCGACAGGATGCTGTCGCCGCCGAGGGAGAAGAAATCGTCGTCGGCGCCGATCGAGGCCAGGCCGAGGACTCGTGCGGCGACGTCGCACAGGATCCGCTCCCGCTCGGTGCCCGGCGCGCGGCCGGTGGCGGCGGCGCCGAAATCGGGCAGGGGCAGCGAAGTACGGTCGAGTTTGCCGTTCGGCATGATCGGCAGCCGGTCGAGTTCCACGAACGCCGACGGCACCATGTAGTGCGGCAGCGCCGATTCCGCATGGGCGCGCAGATCCTTGAGCAGTGTCGGCGATCCCGCCCGAGGGACGACGTACGCCACCAGGCGCCGGTCCCCCGGCTTGACCTCGCGCGGCACGACCGCGATCCGCTCGACCCCGGCGTATACGGCGAGGGCGGACTCGATCTCCCCTGGTTCGATTCGGAACCCGCGGATCTTGACCTGATGATCGGTACGGCCGAGGAAGTCGAGGTTGCCGTCCGCGCGCCAGCGGACCCGGTCGCCGGTGCGGTACATCCTCGCGCCGCCACCGGCGAACGGGTCGGCGACGAAGCGTTCCGCCGACAGCCCCGGACGTCCGGCGTAACCGCGGGCGAGACCGCGTCCGCCGATGTACAACTCCCCTTCGACGCCGACCGGGACGGGCCGCAGCGCGGTGTCGAGGACGTAGCAGCGGGTGTTCGGATCGGGAACGCCGATCGGGATCGGCCCGCTCCAGCCGGGCTCGGCCGCCCACAGCGTCGAGTTCACCGTCGCCTCGGTCAGCCCGTACGCGGCGACGACCTTCAGGTCTTCCGCCCAGCGCGCGATCAGCTCCGGCGGGACGGTCTCGGTGCCGACGATCAGCACCGCGCCCTTCGGCAGTTCGCAGTCCGACGGCAGCGCCGCGACCAGCGACGGCGGCAGGATCATATGGGTCGCCGCGTTGTCGGCGATGTAGCCGGTCAGCTCGACGCCCGCGACCCGGCGGTGCGACGGGACCACGATCAGCGTCCCGCCGACGCACAGCGACATGACCAGATCCCAGACCGTCACGTCGAACCCGGTGGAGGCGAACTGCACCACCCGGCTGTCCTCACCGATGCCGATCCGTTCGGTCGCCGTGCTGATCAGGCTGCCGATCCCGTCATGGGACAGGACCACGCCTTTCGGCTTCCCCGTCGAACCCGAGGTGTAGATGACATACGCGGCCTGGCTCAGCGCGATCCCGCTCACGTCCACAGTGGACGCTTCGAGCGCCGTGAGCTCCGCGACGATTCCGGGATCGTCGAGAAGGATCCGCTCGGCGTCCACACCGGACGGCAGCTGCGCGGATTCCTCCACAGTGGACACCACGATCTTCGCGTCCGCGTGGGCGAGCATGTACGCGAGGCGGTCCTCGGGGTGATCCAGGTCGAGCGGGAGATACGCGGCCCCGGCCTTCATGACGCCGAGCAGGGCGACAACGAGATCGGCCGAACGCGGCATCGCCACGCCGACGACGTCCTCGTCACCGACCCCGCGTCGCCGCAGCAGGCGCGCGAGCCGGTTGGCGGCGGCGTCGACCTCGGCGTAGGTCATCCGGACGTCTTCGCAGACGACGGCCTCGGCGTCCGGTTTCCGCGCCACGATCCGGGCGAACGCCTCGGGCCAGGACACCTCCGGCGACTCCGCGACCGCGGTCCCGAGGGCCAGGACCCGGTCCCGTTCTTCGGAGGAGAGGAGGTCGATGGCGGCCAGCGGCAGGTCCGGACCTTCCAGCAGGGCGTCCAGTACGGCGGCGAACCGGCGGCGATGGTCGGCGAGTTCGTCGTCGGACGACACGGCCTCGTCGGCGTCGAAGTCGAACCGGAGGCCCCGGCCCTCGCCGGCGTCGTACACGGCGATGGCGACGTCGCTGATCGGCCCGAGTTCGAGGTTGTGCACCGTCGCGTTCGCGTCGCCGAACGCGAGTTCGCCGTCCACTGCCATGTAGTTCACGCTCAGCCCGACGAGTTCGTGCACCCCGCCGCTCGCGCCGAGTTCACGGGCGAGGTCCTCCCCGCGGTACCGGCTGTGTTCCAGCAGCGCGGACACCTTCTCCGCGACCTGGGCGACGAGCCGCGCCGGCGTCATCTCGGGCCGCACTGTCAGCCGCAACGGCAGGACGTTGGAGACCATGCCGGGCCGCTCACGCAGGGCTCGGGTGGTGCGCGCGGTGACCGGCAGGCCGAGGACGAGGTCTTCGGCACCCGTCACGCGATGGGCGTACGCCGCCACGGCCGCGATGACGACCCGGGACAGCCGAGTCCCCGCGTCCAGCGCGAACTTCCGCAACCGGCCCGCCTCCGCCGCGGGCAGTTCCCACGAATGCCGCCGGAGCCGGACCCGGCCCGCCGACGCGCGGCCGAGCAGCCGCACCGGATTCGGCCTGCCCGCGAGCTCTCCGAGCCAGTAGCCGCGGTCGGCCTCCCCGTCGTAGCCGGACTCGGCCAATCCCGAGAGCGGCCAGGAGACCTCCTCCGCGGTACCCGAATAGAGATCCGCCGCGCGGCGGGTCAGGACGGCCTGCCCGTACGCGTCCATCACCAGATGGTGGTACCGCTGGAACCAGCGGACCCGATCCTCGGCCAAGACGAGCACCGTATGCGCGGTGAGCGGCCCCCGGGCCGGGTCGGTCACGACAGCGAGTTCGGCCCGCGCCCACTCGTCGGCGGCCCGCTCCGGATCCGGCTCACCGGTGAAGTCGAGAACGGCGACCTCACCGGGCGCGACCGGACGCTGAACCGGTGTGTCGCCGTCCAGCTCGACCGTGACATGCAGGCATTCCGCTTCCCCGACCGCCCGCCGCACGGCCTCGCCCAGCCGGGCGACGTCGACGTCGCCGCGAAGCTCGACGACCCAGCCGATCGTGTAGACCGGATCCGCCGGGTCGAGCTGCTGAGCGAGCCAGATCCCCTGCTGTGCCGGGGTCAGGGGAAAGCCGCGGTTCATCGGGTTCGCCTCCACCGTTGAGAAAGTGCCGGGGATCGTCCTGGCCTCAAGCAGGCCCGGACCCGCTCACGGCGTACTCGGGCCGGGACGCGTCGGCGCCGCGCCGGTCCACAATGGACTGGAGGATCTCGCCGACCCGGACGGCGGTGTTGGACAGCAGCGAAGACGTGATGCCGTGTGTGTGCTCGGTGCCGCCCTGCAGGTAGATCCCGCCGTCGAGCGGCGGCTCGGTGACGATCCGGTAGTCGCGTTCGACGCGGAGCCTGCCCTCGTCGTCGCGCGTGCAGGTGGCGGCGAGCTCGCCCAGCAACGGTGTCGGGTCCGCCGGGCTGTACCCGGTGGCGTACACGACGAAATCGGCGTCGAGCCTGGTCCGCTCGCCGGTCTCCAGCGCCTCGACGGTGACCCGCACTTCGGAGCCGGTGTCGGTGACCTCGGTGGGACGGGAGACGTTGATCAGCTTCAGCCGCTCGATCCCCTGCACCTTCTCGCGGTAGACGCGCCGGTACAGCTCGTCGATGAGTTCGATGTCCACGGCCGAGTAGTTGGTCGCGCCGTGGTAGCGCATCAGGCGGTCCTTGACCGCTTCCGGCGCCTCGTAGAACCGCCCGACCGCCTCGGGGTCGAAGATCCGGTTGGCGAACGCGCTGTCGTCGGCGGGGCTGTAGCCGTACCGCGCGAACACCGCGCACACCTCGGCCCGGGGGAAGCGGTCGTGCAGCAGCGCGCTGACCTCCGCCGCGCTCTGGCCCGCTCCGACGACGACGAACCGGCGCGGCTCCTCGGCGGCCATGCCCTCGAGCCGGTGCAGGAGTTCACTGTTGTGCCAGATGCGTGTGCCCGGCGTCACACCGTCGGGAAGATTCGGCCGCAGCCCGGTGCCCAGCACCAGATTGCGGGCGCGCAGGTTCACCAGTTCCCCGTCGGTACGGGCGTGGACGTCGAAGAACACGATCTCGTCGCCGTCGAAGACCGGTGTCACCGAAAGGACTTCGGTCCCGTAGGAAACCAGGTCGTCGACCTTCTCCGCCGCCCATTCGAAGTAGTCGTGGAACTCGATCCGCAACGGGAACAGGTTCTTGTGGTTGATGAAATCGACCAGCCGGTCCTTGCTGTGCAGATACGACAGGAAGCTGAACGAGCTCGTCGGGTTCCGCATCGTCGCCAGGTCCTTGAGGAAGGAGACCTGCATGGTCGCGTTGTCGATCAGCATCCCCCGGTGCCAGCCGAACCGGACCTGGCGCTCGAGGAAGTGGGCCGTGACGGTCTCGGCTCCCGGCGCGGCGTTGTGCTCGGTGACGGCGATGGCGAGCGCGAGGTTCGAGGGACCGAACCCGACCCCGACCACGTCGTAGACCGGAACCCGTTCACCGACCACTGCTCGTGCCATCTCGAACCCCTAGCGCGGCTCAGCCGCATCTCGGTACTTCATAACAAAGACCAGGGAACCCTAACCTAAGTTAGGTGAGGCTCAACTAGTACTTTCAGTGGTGATGTTCATCCCTCGACCAGGAGGAGGCCGGTCCCATGCGGGTCGCCATGTTCGGATACCAGACCTGGGGACACCGCACCCTGCGGGCGTTGATCGACGCGGGGCACGAGGTCGCCCTCGTCGTCACCCACCCGAAGAGTGACCACGCCTACGAGAAGATCTGGTCCGACTCCGTCGCGGACCTCGCCGAGGAGAACGGGATCCGCGCGCTGCTGCGGCAGCGTCCTGACGACGCGGAACTCCTGGCGGAGCTGAAGGAAGCGGACCTAGACCTGATCGTCGCCAACAACTGGCGCACCTGGCTGCCGCCGGAGATCTTCGAGATGCCGCGGTACGGCACGCTGAACGTGCACGACTCGCTGCTGCCCGCCTACGCCGGCTTCTCGCCGCTGATCTGGGCGCTCATCAACGGCGAGAAGGAAGTGGGCCTCACCGCGCACATGATGGACGCCGACCTCGACGCGGGCGACATCGTGCTGCAGCGTTCCGTGCCGGTCGGGCCGAAGGACACGACGACCGATCTGTTCCACCGGACGGTCGACCTCATCGCGCCGATCACCACCGACGCCATCGAGCTGATCGCCAAGGGGAACTTCACCCCGGTCAAGCAGGACAGGTCGAAGGCCAGCTTCTTCCACAAGCGCGCCCTCGAAGACAGCCTCATCGACTGGTCCTGGCCCGCCGACGAGATCGAGCGGCTGGTGCGCGCGCAGTCCGACCCGTATCCCAACGCCTTCACCTACCACCGCGGCAAGCAGCTGCGCGTGATCCGCTCCTCGGTGTCGGTGGGCCGGTACGGCGGCACGCCCGGCCGGATCTTCATCCGGGAGGGCGAAGGGGTCGTGATCGTCGCCGGCCCCGAAGCGCGCCGCGGCCGGTCGCACGGTCTCGTCATCGAGCGCGTCCGGACCGAGGACGGCACCGAACTGGCCGCGACCGAGTACTTCCGCACCATGGGCGGCTACCTCGCCACCCGGCCCTGACCTGCGATTTCCGGGTTCCCCGAAAAAAGTCATCGCGGGACCGATGAGTTCCGCCGAAAGGCGCCGTTACATCGGGTAAGAACACTCGATGGGAGGCGCCATGACCGACACGATCGCCGCGGCGAAGGCGGGGGACGAAACCGCCTTCGCCGCGCTCACGGGACAGCACCGGCGGGAACTGCACGTCCACTGCTACCGGATGCTCGGCTCGTTCGACGAGGCGGAAGACGTCGTCCAGGACGCACTGCTCAACGCGTGGCGCGGGCTGGACACTTTCGACGGCGGGAACTTCCGCGCGTGGCTGTACCGGATCGCCACCAACGCCTGCCTCGACGCGATCCGCAAGAACGAACGGCGGGTGCCGGCGCTGCGTTCGTTCGCCGAAGTCCCTTGGATCCAGCCATATCCGGACCGGCTGCTGGACGAGATCGCGCCGTCCGAAGCCGGACCGGACGCGCTCGCCGTCGCCAGGGAGACCATCGAGCTCGCCTTCCTCGCGGTCCTGCAGATGCTGCCGCCGCAGCAGCGCGCGGTGCTGATCCTGCGCGACGTGCTCGGCTGGCAGGCCGCCGAAACCGCCGACCTGCTCGACCTCTCGGTCCCGGCCGCGAACAGCGCGCTGCAACGAGGCCGCGCGACCTTGCGCGAACGCCTTCCGCAGCAGCGCGGCGAATGGTCGGCTTCGGCGCCGTCCGAAGAGGAACGGGCGCTGGTCCGGAAGCTCATCGACGCCCACGACAGCGGGGATTTCAGCACGTTGAGCAGTCTGGTCCGCGACGACGTCCGCGTGACCATGCCGCCGGAGCCGAACTGCTACATCGGTCTCGACCACCTCGCCAGGCACGGCCGGATCGCCGAGGAGATGGGCGAATGGCGTGCCGTCGCGGTCGACGCGAACCGGATGCCCGCCTTCGCCTCGTACCTGCGGCGCCCCGGCGACACCGTCTTCCGCGCCTTCAAACTCGATCTCGTCCGTGTCGTCGAGGGCAAGGCCGCGGAGTTCACCACGTTCGACAGTCACCTGTTCCCGGCCTTCGGCCTGGACGCCACTCTGGAGGGAAAGTAATGCCCGAGAAGATGACCGACGACCAGCGCCGCGCCTTCCTCGCCGAAGGCACCCGCACCGCCGTCTTCGCGACGGTCCGCCCGGACGGCAGGCCGCACGCGGTCCCGGTCTGGTTCGCCCTCGACGGGGACGACATCCTGGTCAACCTCGGTGCGGACACCGTCAAAGCCAGGGCGCTCAAGGAGAATCCGCGCGTTTCGGTGGTCGCCGACGATCCTGTTCCGCCTTACTCGTTCGTGAGTGTCGAGGGCGTCGCGGAGATCGTTTCGGATCCGGACGGGGTCCGCACGGGTTCGTCGCTGATCGCCCAGCGGTACCTCGGTGAAGCCGGGCAGGAGACCATCGACGGCTGGATGGCGTACGCGACTTCGCCCGGGAAGGTGATCGTTCGGGTGCGGCCGGAGCATTTCGTGGCGATCGCGAAGGTCGGCGGCTGACCGCTGGGGTCGTGGGGTGGGGGGGGGGGGGGGGGGGTGGGGGGGGGACCCCCAAACCCCCCCGCCCCCCCCCCCCCCCCCCCCCCCCGCACGCCCCCCGCCCCACACAGCACCCA
>NZ_JBIWKX010000002.1:36420-73660 GCF_044765885.1 Amycolatopsis sp. NPDC102389 | reverse complement strand
CGGGGCGGGCGGGCCCCCGGGGGGGGGTGTTGGGGTTTGTCGGAAACCCCCCCCCCCCGCCACTCACGAGACGTGCCCCACCAGGCCACCGCCGCTCTTGCTCGCCCCTGCAGTACATGAAGGCCCCCTTCCTTGCGCTTGGCGCAAGGAAGGGGGCCTTCATGTACTGGGGGAAGGTGTGAAGGTCGAGTTTCCTCGGCTGAGCCGAGGGAAGGGGTCCTTCACGCGCAGTCGCTGTGACTGCTGGGGCTGGTGGTGTTGCTGAGGCTGAGGTGGCGATCGCGTAGTCCGTGAAGGCCTCCTTCCCTACCTTCAGGGTAGGCAAGGAGGCCTTCACGGACTCGCGACCACCTGGCCGCCACCTTCAGCAGGTACCTAAGACACCCTTGGCCCTGACCCGAAACGCCACTCACGACGCCCGATGTACCGCCGAGCGGGAGCCACTGGCCGCCACCGGCGTTCGGCGTCAGGATGGGCCCGTGGCCGAGATCGTTTTCGACGAGAGCACCCGTTCCTGGCTCATCCGCACGGCAGCCACGAGCTACGCGCTCAGGCTGACCGAGGGCGACGCGCCGTCCCACGTCTACTGGGGCCCGGCACTCACCGCCGGCCAGCTCACCGACGTCCTCAGCCGGACCGAGGAACGTTGGGACGCCTTCAACGATCCCAACGAGGGACTGGACGAGCTTGCCGCCGACGGCGGCACCCGGTACTGGACCCCCGCCCTCCAGGTCCGGTTCGCGGACGGGACCCGCGCCCTCGAATGGCGGTACCTCGGCCACGACATCGACGACGGACGGCTACTCGTCCGCTTCCGTGATCGCCACTACCCGCTGCGGATCACGCTCGGCTACCGCATCCCCGCGGGCACCGACGTCATCGAGCGCTGGACCGAACTCGCCCACGACGGCACAGATGGCCCGATCGAGATCATCCGCGCCGACTCGGCGACCTGGGTGGTGCCGATCCGGCCGGACTACCGGATCAGCCACGTCACCGGCCGCTGGGCCGCGGAGAGCCAGCTGCTCCGCGAGCCCGTCCCCCACGGCGAGACCACGTTCGGCAGCAGGCGCGGCATCACCGGCCATCACGCCAATCCGTGGGTGATGCTCGACGACGGCGAAACCACCGAGCGGCACGGCGACGTCTACAGCGCCGCGCTCGCGTGGAGCGGTTCGTGGCGGATCACCACGACCCGCTCCTCCACCGGCCGCCTCACCGTGACCGGCGGCTTCGGCCAGGACGGCGTCGTCCCCCGGCTCGCACCCGGCGACACGCTCACCACGCCGGTCTTCGCCGGGTTGTACACCGAGGGCGGATTCGGTGCCGCGAGCCGCGCCTGGCACGCGTACACGCTCGGCCATGTCCTCCCGCATCCCGGCGAACTCCGGCCGGTGCTCTACAACTCTTGGGAGGCAACGGGTTTCGACGTCACCGAAGCCGGGCAACGCGCGCTGGCGGAGAAAGCCGCGGCGCTCGGCGTGGAACTGTTCGTGATGGACGACGGCTGGTTCGGCGCCCGGAACGGTGACCACGCCGGCCTCGGCGACTGGCACGTCAACCGCGACAAGTTCCCGGGCGGTCTCGAACCGCTGGTCCGCGAAGTACATCAGCTCGGCATGAAGTTCGGGCTCTGGGTCGAACCCGAAATGGTCAACCCGGACAGCGACCTCTACCGCGCCCATCCGGACTGGGTCCTGCACCATCCACATCGGACACGTTCGGAGCTGCGAAACCAGCTGGTGCTCAATTTCGCCCGTCCGGACGTCGCCGAGTGGGCGTTCGGCACGCTCGACTCACTCGTCAGTGAGCACGGGATCGACTTCCTGAAATGGGACATGAACCGCCCCTTCAGCGAAGCGGGCTGGCCCAGCAGCAGTGACCCGGACACGCTATGGGTCGAACACACTCGGTCGGTCTACGCGATCATGGACCGCCTCCGCGCCCGCCATCCCGGACTGCGGATCGAGGCGTGCAGCGGCGGTGGCGGGCGGATCGACCTCGGCGTCATGGCCAGGACCGATCAGGTCTGGACCTCCGACAACACCGACGCGCTCGACAGGCTCGTCATCCAGCACGGCTACGGCCAGGTGTACCCGGCGCGCGCGATGTCGGCATGGGTCACCGACGACCCCAACTTCGTCACCCAGAGGTCCACTCCCCTGCGCTTCCGGTTCCACGTCGCGATGGCCGGCGTGCTCGGCATCGGTGGCGACATCGTGCGGTGGTCCGACGGGGATCTCGGCTACGCGCGCGAACAGATCGCGCTGTACAAGGAGATCCGGCCGATCGTCCAGCACGGCAGGCTCCACCGGCTCGTACCGCCGACCTCCGACGGTGTCTCCGCGCTGCAGTACGTGGCCGACGACGGCGGACGCTCGGCGGTGTTCGTGTTCCGGCAAGCGGCACATTTCCATACTCCCGAACGACCGGTCCGGCTCGAGGGACTCGACCCCGCCGCCCGTTACCGCGACGAGGGCACCGGAAAGGTGTGGCACGGCGCCGCGCTGCTGGCACACGGCCTGTTCCCGGGTCTGCCGGACGGCGATTTCGCCAGTGCGGTGATCCGGCTGACGAAGGTCTGAGCGCCGCGATAGATCAGATGTATCGGCCCTTTTCGCCCGATAACGGCCCCTGAAGCTGCTTGACATCCCCCTAGACATCCGATCGAATGCCGTCGTCTATGAGACGCCGTGCATCACCGCGAGAAGGGTGACTGGGGCATGAGAAGGTCCTTCGCGTTGGGAGCCGCACTACTCCTCGCCGCGAGCCTCACCGGATGCGCCGTCGGCGGCGGAACCGACGCTTCCGGCGGCGAGATCACCTTCCTGACGTTCGAAACGCCGAACCTCCCACCGTCCTATTGGGACTCCGCCATCAAACGCGTCACGGACCGGAATCCCGGCCTGAGCGTGAAGAAGCTGGTCGCCCCGTCGACCGACCGCACCGGCTACGCCAAGCAACTCCTGCAGTCCGGCCAGTTCCCCGACGTCGCGATCGCCGTCGACTCGGCCGGGTTCGCCGAATCGGGCAACCTCTACGCGTGGACGCCCGAGGAGCTCAAGGACTTCCAGTTCCCCGCCGCCAACCCGATCAAGGGCGGGCACCACCAGCTGCCCGCCAACACCCAGACCATCCCGCCGATCTACTACAACAAGAAGCTCTTCGCCGAGGCCGGGATCACGTCGGCACCGAAGACGTGGGCGGAACTGCTCGCCGCGTCGGAGAAACTGAAGGCGAAAGGCATCACGCCGTTCACCATCGGCGGCGGCAAGGAAGGGTTCCCGTCCGCGATGCTGCTGGACGGGCTGGTCAGCGTCGAGGTCTACGGCAAGACACCGGACTGGCTTTCCCAGCGGCGGGCCGACCGGGTCAAGTTCACCGATCCGGCCTTCCAGCAGGCCTTCGGCAAGTTCGCCGATCTGGTGGCCAAGGGTTACCTCGACAAGACTCAGGTCTCGCGGGACTACTCGGCGACCGAGGCGGCCTTCCTCAACGGCGAAGGCGCGATGTACCCGATGGGCAACTGGTTCGCCGCGAGCGCCGACGCCAAGAAGCCTCCGTTCGAGATCGGCGTCTTCAACTTCCCTTCCGAGGACGGGAAACTCGTCGTGCCCGCCTACACCGGTGGCGGCATCGTCGTCAACGCGAAGTCGCGGAACCTCGACGCGGCCAGGAAGTTCGCGCTCGCGTTCCAGCTCGACAAAGAGCAGATCGACGCTTCGGTCAAGGCCGACGGCCTGTTCCCCGCGATCAAGGGCTACACGCCGCCCGCCGACGTCGGTCCGGTCTTCAAGGCGGGCTACGAGCTCTACCGGGAAGCCGTCGCGAAGAACGCGGTCGTGAACGCCTTCAGCTGGGAAACCGCGGACGACGGACTCCTGCCGGGCATGAAGGACAAGGTCTATCAGGCCGCGCAGGACGTCATCACCGGCCGCAAGACGGTCGCCGACGCGTGCGCGTTCCTGGACACCGAGTGGGCGAAGGCGCGCTGACGCCACGATGGGGAGAAAACCGATCCTGCCGCGGGTGTGGCATTTCGCCTCGTTCGGCGCGCCCGGCGTCGTCATCTACCTGTGCTTCGTCCTGGCACCGATCCTCATCAGCTTCGGGTACAGCCTGACGAACCACAACCCGTTCAGCCCGCCCGCGGAATTCGTGGGTCTCGAGAACTACCGGCTGCTGTTCCAGGACGAACAGTTCCTGACCGCGCTCCGGGTCACCACGATCCTGACCGTGATCGTCGTCGTCGTGCCGAACGTGCTCGGGCTCGGCGTCGCGTTGCTGCTCGACCGGAAAGGCTGGCTGTACAACGCTTTGCGGAGCGTGTTCTTCACGCCCGTGATCCTCAGCTCCGTCGTGGTCAGCATCATCTGGACGAAACTGCTCGACGACCGGGGCCCGGTCAACGACGCGCTCCGCGCCCTCGGCGTCGAGCATCCCCCGGGCTGGCTTTCCGATCCGGATCTGGCGCTGTACTCGGTCGCGTCCATCGTGTGCTGGCAGATGCTGGGGTTCTGCGTGGTCGTCTATCTCGCGGGCCTGCAGGGAGTCCCGGCCGAACTGCTGGAGGCAGCGGAGATCGACGGCGCCGGGCCGGTCCGGCGGTTTCGCGCGGTGACCTGGCCGCTGCTCGCGCCGTCGCTGACGATCAACACCGTCGTCCTGCTGATCTCGGCGTTCAAGACCTACGACTACGTCAAGGTGGTCACCAACGGAGGGCCCGGTTCGGGGACCACGGCCACCATCGCGTTCGACGTCCTCGCCACCGGCCTCGACGCGAACCACGTCGGCTACGCGTCCGCGATGGCCATGGTGATGCTCGTGATCGTGGCGACGCTGACCACGATCGTGCTGCGCTTCCTGCGGCGGCGGGAGGTCGACCTGTGACCGCGAAACTCCGGCCCGTCGCGGCGATCCTGGTGAGCGCGCTCTTCGCCGTGCCGCTGTACTACGTGCTCGTCAACGTCTTCAAGCCCGGCGATCGGATCGCCCGGGAGCCGGCCTCGATCCCGCTGCCACCGACGCTGACCAACATCCACGCGGTGCTCACCCGGCCCGACGGCCTGTTCTGGGTGAGCCTGGCGAACAGCCTGCTCGTCACCCTGCTGTCGATCATCGTGCTGACCGTGCTTTCGGCGATGCTCGGGCACTACCTGGCGCGTTCCGGCAGGCGGTGGACCAAGGTGCTCGCGCTGATCCTGTTGGCGGGCTTGATGATCCCGCCCCAGGTGATCCTCATCCCGGTCACCGAGGTACTGCGGCTGACCGGGCTGATGGCGACGGTCCAGGGCCTGGTGCTGTTCAACGTCGGCTACTACGTGCCGTTCGGGGTCTTCGTGTTCACCGGGTTCATCCGCGGGGTGCCGGTGGAACTCGAGGAGGCCGCCCTGCTCGACGGCGCGAGCCGGGCGCAGGTGTTCTGGCGGATCGTGTTCCCGCTGCTGCGCCCGGCCACCGCGAGTGTGCTGATCTTCCTCGGGGTGTGGATCTGGAACGACTTCATCGACCCGCTGATCATCCTCGGCCCCGGCCAGGGGACCACGGTCACCACCGGGATCTACCGCTCGATCGGCCAGTACCAGGCGGATCTCGGCAGCGTGTTCGCGCTGATGTTCCTGGCGACGCTGCCGGTGCTGATCTTCTACCTGGCGCTGCAGAAGCAGTTCGTCAAGGGACTCACCGGCGGCGCCACCAAGGGCTGACCCGCATTCAGAGGACTAAACGCTCAGAGTTCCGTCACCTTGCCGTCGGCCACTTCCAGCCGCCGCGTCGTCGCGACCGCGTCCAGCATCCGGCGATCGTGCGTCACCAGCAGCAGCGTTCCCGGATACTCCGCCAGCGCCGACTCCAGCTGCTCGATCGCGGGCAGGTCGAGGTGGTTCGTCGGCTCGTCGAGCACCAGCAGGTTCACTCCGCGCGCCTGCAGCAGCGCCAGCGCCGACCGCGTCCGCTCCCCCGGCGACAAGGTGGCCGCCGACCGCAGGACATGGGCGGCCTTGAGCCCGTACTTCGCCAGCAGCGTCCGCACGTCGGCGTCGGCCAGCTCCGGCACCTCGCGGGCGAAGGCCTCGAACAGCGGAAGATCGCCGAGGAACAGCTTCCGTGCCTGATCGACTTCCCCGACCACGACACCGGAACCGAGCGAAGCGGCGCCCTCGTCGACCGGGACCCGCCCGAGCAACGCCGCCAGCAGCGTCGACTTCCCGGCGCCGTTGGCCCCGGTGATCGCGACCTTGTCCGCCCAGTCGATCTGCAGGTCGACCGGTCCGAGGGTGAACCCGCCCCGCCGCACCACCGCGCCGCGCAGGGTCGCCACGACCGCGCCCGCCCGGGGCGCGGCGGCGATCTCCATGCGCAGCTCCCATTCCTTGCGCGGTTCTTCGACGACTTCGAGCCGCTCGATCATGCGGTCGGTCTGGCGGGCCTTCGACGCCTGCTTCTCCGTGGCCTCGCTTCGGAACTTGCGGCCCACCTTGTCGTTGTCGGTGGCCTTGCGCCGGGCGTTCTTGACGCCCTTCTCCATCCAGGAACGCTGCATCGCACCACGGGATTCGAGCGAAGCCTTGGTGTTCGCGTACTCCTCGTACTCCTCCCGGGCGTGCCGGCGCGCGACGGCACGCTCCTCCAGATACGACTCGTAACCGCCGCCGTAGGTCCGCACCTGCTGCTGCGCGTAGTCGAGCTCGACAACACGGTCCACGGTGCGGGCGAGGAATTCCCGGTCGTGGCTGACCAGCACCGTCCCGGCGCGCAGCCCGGTCACGAAGCGCTCGAGCCGTTCCAGGCCGTCGAGGTCGAGGTCGTTGGTCGGCTCGTCGAGCAGGAAGATGTCGTACCTGCTCAGCAGCAGCGACGCCATCCCTGCGCGCGCCGCCTGCCCTCCCGACAACGACAGCATCGGCTGGTCGAGGTTGACGGTGAGCCCGAGATCCGCGACGACCTCGCCCGCCCTGTCGTCCAGATCGGCCCCGCCGAGCGCGAGCCAGCGGTCGAGGGCCAGCCCGTAGGCGTCGTCCGCGCCGGGTTCGCCCGCGGTGAGTGCCTCGGTGGCGGCGTCGAGCTCGGCTTGGGCGGCGGTGACGCCGGTGCGCCGCGAGAGGAACGCGCGGACGGACTCACCCTCGCGGCGTTCCGGCTCCTGCGGGAGGTGACCGACGGTGGCCGTCGGCGGGTTCAGCCGTACGCTGCCCTCCTCCGGCGGCACGAGGCCGCCAAGGGTCTTCAGCAGGGTCGATTTGCCCGCGCCGTTCACACCGACGAGACCGATCACTTCGCCCGGGGCGACGACCAGGTCGAGACCGGAGAACAGAACACGGTCGCCGTGGCCGGCGGCGAGATTCTTGGCAACGAGTGTGGCGCTCATGAGATCGGTAAGTCTACGGGGACCGATTGAACAGCTCGTGGTCCCTCGGAAGAGTGGCAAGTATCCAAGCGATCACGGAACGTGGGTAACCTGGTTGTTCTTCTGGACCCGAACGAATCCCCCGAGTATTGAGGTCGGTGACAGCAAATGGCGGACTCCGCCACCCCGGTCCCCGTCGTCCACCAGCAGAAAGGCGGTACCCGTAGGCCGACGCTGAGCAGGCGGCGGGAGGTCGGTCATGCCAGCGCGCGATCGCTGCTGATGACCATCCTCGGCGAGTACGTCCTGCCCCGCGACCAGCCGATCTGGACGTCGACGCTGGTCGAGGCCCTGCGAGTGCTGGACATCGAGGAGAAGTCCGCCCGGCAGGCGCTGGCCCGGTCCTCCGCCGAGGGCTGGGTCGTGTCCGAACGCGTCGGGCGAAGAGTGCGCTGGTCGCTCACTCCACCAGGCAGGCGTCTGCTGACCGAAGGCGCGGAACGGATCTACGCCTTCGGCAACGACGAAAAGGCCTGGGACGGACGCTGGCTGATGCTGATCGTCTCGGTCCCCGAAGCGAAGCGGGATCTCCGGCACAGGCTCCGTACGCGCCTGACGTGGGCCGGGTTCGGCTCGCCGGTCGCGGGCGTCTGGGTCAGCCCGGATCTCGGCAGCCAGCGGGAGGCCCAGCAGATCGTGCAGGAACTCGGCCTCGACGCGCAGGCTATGTCGTTCACCGCCGCGTATGGCGACGTCGGCGATCAGGAGACGATGGTCGCGCGGTCCTGGGACCTGAGCGAACTGAAGGACCGCTACGAGGACTTCATCGACCGGTTCACCGGCGCGCGGCCCTCCGGCGAACACGGCGTCCTGCGCGCGCAGACCGAACTCGTCCACGAATGGCGCAGCTTCCCGTTCCTCGATCCCCGGCTTCCGCTAAAACTCCTTCCCGACGGTTGGAGCGGCGTGCGCGCGGCGGACCTGTTCCACCGCAAGCACGTCGAATGGCGACCAGAAGCACAGGCGCAATGGGACGAACTCGCGGCGACCTCGGGCTAGGGTCACGGGAAACCGACCCACCGGAGGGAACCCGCCTTGGCCACCTCGATCCGCCTCGACCGTGAAGACGACCTCGCCGTCCTGACCATCGCTTCACCGCCCCTGAATCTCTACACGGCGGAACTGCAGCGCGAGCTGGGCGAGGCGATCGGCGAACTGGAGGCCACGCCGCCGCGCGCGGCGCTGATCCGCGCCGAGGGCAAGATCGTCAGCGGCGGGGTGGACGTCTCCCTGTTCGACGCCCAGGCGAGCGCGGCCGAGGCGAAGGTGCTCTTCGACGAGATGCTGGCGATCCCCGACCGGATCGCCGCACTCCCGTTCCCCACCGTGTTCGCCGCTCACGGCCTGTGCCTGACCTGGGCGTTCGAGGTCGCGGTCGCCTGCGACATCATCCTCGCGAGCGAAAAGGCCAAGTTCGGCCTGGTCGAACGGGTCGTCGGCCTGACCCCGACCATGGGCGGCACGCAGCGGCTCGCCGCCCGCGCCGGCGTCGGCCGCGCCAAGGAGTTCGTGATGACCGGCGCGACCTACGACGCCGCGACGCTCGAACGCTGGAACGTGGTCAACCGGGTGTTCCCCGCGAACGGCTTCGACGAGGCCGTCCGTGCCTTCACGACCGACCTCGCGCAGGGGCCGACGCGGGCGCACGCCGCCACCAAGAAGGTCCTGGAGCACTACGAGCACGGCGGTGTCGCCGAGGCGAACGAGCACATCACGACCATCGCCGCCGGGCTCTTCGACACCGAAGACCTGCGCGGCGCGGTGAAGTCGTTCCTCGCGGACGGCCCGGGAAAGGCGATCTTCACCGGCCGCTGACCCTCCGCACCACTTCGAACCGCGG
This sequence comes from Amycolatopsis sp. NPDC102389, assembly GCF_044765885.1. Classification (NCBI taxonomy): domain Bacteria; kingdom Bacillati; phylum Actinomycetota; class Actinomycetes; order Pseudonocardiales; family Pseudonocardiaceae; genus Amycolatopsis; species Amycolatopsis sp. NPDC102389. Next base: position 64,415 of record NZ_JBIWKX010000002.1, on the reverse strand, counting down.
CGTCGCTCTCGAGCGGCGCCGCGGTTTTCGTTTCGGCAGGGCGGCTCCGGCGCCGGATTCCGCCGAGCGCGCGACAGGACGGTTCACGACCGACGAATCGGTCTAGACCTTTTATGCGCTCCGCGCTACATTCATCTGTGGTCTAGACCACACGCGCCAGTTCAGAGCAGGTCAGTCTCGCCGCCTCTTTTGGAGAGAACCGCCATGAGACGCACCAGAAGAAGACTCCTCAGCGCACTCACCGTGACACTCCTCGCCGCCGGGCTCCTCGTGGCCGCGGGTAATCCGGCGTTGGCGGCGGGCCGCCTCCGCGCCGCCTTCGCCTTGGCCGGGACCACCGGCGAGTACACCGTCACCAACCCCAGCAGCGAAACCGTCGCCGACTGGTCCATCACCTTCACCGTGCCCGCCGGCGTGACCGCCACGAGCGGCTCCCACGCCACGGTCTCCCAAACGGGCAACCAGGTCACCCTCACCCCGGCGTTCTACATCAAGTCGCTCGCGCCGGGCCGTTCGACCTATCCCTACAGCCCGTCGTTCCAGCTCAGTTCCGCGGTCAACCCGACCACGTGCCGGATCGACGACGCCAACTGCGACGGCTCGGGCGACGCGCCGCCGTCGACCCCGGCCAACCTGCGTCTCGTGGCGAAGACGACCACGACCGCCGCGCTGGCATGGAACGCCGCGGCTCCCGGCTCACTGCCCGTCGTCGGCTACGACGTCTACCAGGGCACCAAGCTGGCGACCTCGGTCACCGGTACCGAAGCGAGGATCACCGGGCTGACACCGAACACGGCCTACAGCTTCACCGTCGTCGCCAAGGACCGGAAGGACGCCAAGTCCCCGCCCACCCCGGCCTTGGCGGTGACCACCAACAACCCGAGCGACGACACCCAGGCGCCGACCGTGCCGTCGAACCTCCGCTCGACCGCGGTCACCTCGGGCTCGATCTCGTTGGCGTGGAACGCGTCCACGGACAACACCGGCGTCGTCTCCTACGACGTCTACCGCGGCACGACCCTCGCGACCACGGTGACCGGGACGACCGCGACGGTGACCGGTCTGTCACCGTCCACTTCGTACTCTTTCACGGTGAAAGCCCGTGACGGGTACGACAACGTCTCCGCGGCGAGCGCCGCCGTCAGCGCTCGCACCGGCGACATCGTGAACGGGTACGCCCGGGTCGGCTACTTCGTCCAGTGGGGCATCTACGGCCGCCAGTTCTTCGTCAAGAACCTGGTGACCAACGGTTCGGCTGCCAAGCTGACCCATCTGCTGTACGCGTTCGGCAACATCGACCCGGTCAACCACACCTGTCTTTCGGGTGTCACCAAGGGCACGACGGCCAATCCGCAGGACCCGAGCCAGGGTGACGGCGCGGGCGACGCGGAAGCCGACTATTCGCGGCCGATGTCCGCGTCCCAGTCGGTCGACGGTGTCGGCGACACGGGCTGGGAGACGCTGCGCGGCAACTTCAACCAGCTGAAGAAGCTCAAGGCCAAGTACCCCAACCTGAAGGTGCTCATCTCCTTGGGCGGCTGGACCTACTCGAAGTACTTCTCCGACGTCGCGGCCACGCCCGAGTCGCGGCAGAAGTTCGTCGCGTCGTGCATCGACACGTACCTGAAGGGGAACGTGAAGGCGTACGGCGGCGCCGGCGGGCCGGGCACGGCCGCGGGCATCTTCGACGGCATCGACATCGACTGGGAGTGGCCGGGCAGCCCCGACGGGCACCCCGGGAACCACTGGAGCGCCAACGACAAGACGAACCTGACCGCCCTGCTGGCCGAGTTCCGCACGCAAATGGACGCCTACGGCGCGACCACCGGCAAGCGGTACGAACTGCAGGCATTCACCCCCGCCGACCCGGCGAAGGTGAAGGGCGGCTGGGAGATCCCGAAGATCTTCGACTACCTCGACGTCGCGAACGTGCAGGGCTACGACTTCCACGGCTCGGGCAGCGACAACTCGTGGGAGCCGAACCGCACCGGCCACCAGGGGAACCTCTACGCCGACGCGGACGATCCGTACAACTTCAAGTTCAGCGTGGAGTCGGCGATCAACGCCTACACCGAAGCCGGGGCCAATCCACGGAAACTGACCCTCGGGCTCGCCTTCTACGGGAGAGGCTGGCAAGGGGTCGCGGACGGCGGGAAGAAGGGCGAATGGCAGAGCGCGACCGGAGCCGCGCCCGGCCAGTTCGCCGAGGAGGCAGGTACTCGTGGCTACGCGAATCTCTTGGCCAGTGTCCCCAACTGCGCCGTCCAGCACGACACCGCGGCCGTGGCCACGTCGTGCTACACGGGCAACGCCGGGCAATGGTGGACCTTCGACGACGCCTGGTCCATCCAGCAGAAGGTCGCCTGGCTCAAGACGAGAGGACTGCTCGGGGTCATGGCCTGGGAGATGTCCGGTGACACCGGAACCCTCATGACCACAGTGGACAATTCGCTGAAGTGACGGTCTCCCCGGGGTGCCGGTCATCGGCACCCCGGGGCTAGACCGAGTCCTTGGTCGCGGACCAGCCGCCGTCGACCACCAGCTGCGTCCCGGTGACGAACGAGGCCGCGGACGAGGTCAGGAACGCGATCACCTCGGCCACCTCGGCGGGATTCCCGAGCCGTCCCGCCGGGGTGGCCTTGACCGCGCGGGCGTGATCGGCCTCGTCCACGCGATCCCAGACCGGCGTGAGGATCGGGCCGGGCAGCACGGAGTTCACGCGGACGTCGGGCGCGTACTCCACGGCCAGCTGACGGCCGAGCGCCACCAAAGCTCCCTTGCTCGCCGCGTAGGCGGGCCTCCCGGGCAGACCGACCATGGCGTGCACCGAGGAGACCAGGACGATCGACCCCCGCCGCTCCCGCAACGACGGCAGGCACGCCCTGGCACCGAGATACGCGCCCGCGAGGTTGACATCGAGCTGGCGGTCCCAGTCCTTCCTGCCGAGCTCGTGCAGCGGTGCCATCACCGCGGTGAACGCGTTGCTGACCAGGACATCGACCCCGCCGCACGTCTCTTCCGCCAGCTCGACGGCTCGGCGCCACGTGTCTTCGTCGGATACATCACCGACGACGCTGTGCCTGAGCCCCGGTTGCTCGGTGATGTCGACGCCGACGACGGTGTGGCCGGCCGCGGCCAGGCGGGCGACGGTCGCCGCGCCGATACCGGACGCCGCTCCCGAAACGATCGCGCAGGATGTGGTCAAAAGGGATTCACCTCCACCTCGGCTTGCTGCACAGTGTGCCTCGTGACTTCTGCGAACGACGACCGGACTCTGCTCATCGTCGGCTCCTACACCGCCGCGACCAACGGCGCCGGCGAGGGCATCGCCACGTTCTGGCGCGACGCGCGGACCGGGGAACTGACGCCGGCGGGCTCGCTCGCGCTGGACTCGCCGAGCTGGCTGACCCCGCATCCCACGCTTCCGGTGCTCTACGCCGCGAACGAGACGGCCGAAGGCGCGATCACCGCCGTCGCGGTCGCCGAAGACGGGACCCTGTCGGCGTTGAACTCGCTGCCGACCGGCGGAGCGGATCCATGCCATCTGGCCGTCACTCCCGATGGCCGGAACCTGTTGTGCGCCAACTACAGCGGCGGCAGCCTGGCCGCGTTCGCGCTGGGCCCGGACGGGGTGCCCACCGTGCGGACCGCGCTGGTCCAGCACGAAGGCACCGGCCCGAACGCCGAGCGACAAGAAGCCGCGCACGTCCACATGGCCGTCATCGACGAATCCGGCACGCTGGTCAGCGCGGTCGACCTGGGCGCCGACGAGATCCGCAGCTATCGCCTCGGCGAGGAAGGCGAACTGATCCCGCTTTCGGTGTCGACGCTGCCCGCCGGGACCGGCCCGCGGCAACTGGTCCGGCGGCCCGGCACGAACCACGCGTACGTCGTCGGCGAGCTGGCCGCTTCGCTGGTGACCGTGCGCGAAGAGCCGCCGGGCACGTTCGCCGTCGAGAATTCCGTTCCTGCGACGCTCGAACCCGGTGGTGAGAACCTCCCGGCGCAGCTGGTCCTGCACGAAGACCGGCTGTTCCTGTCGAACCGGGGCCCCGAGAGGATCACCGAGTTCACTTTCGACGGTGTGGCTGTGGCCGACCACGGCACCGGCGAATGGCCGCGGCACTTCTCGTTCGTCGGCGAGCATTGTTATGTCGCGGCGCAGAGCGGTGACGCGATCCAGGCCTACGAACGCGCGACCTGGCGGCTGATCGGCACTTATCCGGTCGGGAGCCCCGCCTTCGTCGGCCACTGGCCACACTGATTCGTTCAGCCCGCTGAACAGGGCGGATCTTCTTTCTTTTCGGGTCGAATAAAGGTCTTGACGCAACTGGTTCAGACCATGACACTGAAGCATGCGCCGCCGGTGACCTGGCTCACACCCGCCCGAGGAGAACCATGTCCCTACCGAGGAAACTGCTCGCCCTGACCACGCTCGTCCCGTTGGCACTAGGCCTTTTCAGCGCCCCCGCCCAGGCCGCGCCCGCCACTTTCACCCATCCCGGCGTGCTGGTCAGCCGCCCGCAATTGGACTTCGTGCGCGCCAAGGTGCAAGCCGGCGAGCAACCGTGGAAACAGGCCTACGACGCGATGATGTCGAGCTCGTACGCCTCACTGTCCCGGTCACCGAAACCACGCGCCATCGTCGAATGCGGTTCCTATTCGAATCCGAACATCGGCTGTACCGATGAACGGCAAGACGCGATCGCCGCCTATTCCCTTTCGCTCGCCTGGTACATCACGCGCGACGCGAAATACGCGACCAAGGCGATCGAGATCATGGACGCCTGGTCGGCGGTACTGAAAGATCACACGAACAGCAACGCTCCCTTGCAGTCGGCATGGTCGGCCTCTTCCTGGCCGCGCGCCGCGGAGATCATCAAACACACCTATACGAGCTGGCCGAATTCCGGCCGCTTCGGCACCATGCTCCGGAACGTCTACCTGCCCGAAGTGATCAACGGCAGTCACAGCAACGGGAACTGGGAACTCAGCATGACCGAGGCGGCGATCGGCATCGCCGTGTTCCTCGACGACAAAGCGGCCTACGACAAGGCCGTCGCGAAGTTCCGCACCCGCGTCCCCGCCTACCTCTACCTGACCAGCGACGGCGCGCTGCCGAAGACCGCGCCCGGCAGCGGTCTCGACACTCGCGACAAGATCGTGAAGTACTGGCAAGGCCAGACGACGTTCGTCAACGGCCTCTCCCAGGAGACCTGCCGCGACTTCACGCACACCGGCTACGGCCTCGCCGCCATCGCGGACTTCGCCGAGACCACCCGCATCCAGGGCCAGGACCTCTACCCCGAGATCGCCGACCGCCTCCGCGAAGGCCTCGGCTTCCACGCGAAGTACCAGATGGGCGCCGCCGTCCCGTCATGGCTGTGCGGCGGCACCCTGAAGCTCGGCCTCGGCCCGATCACCGAAGTCGGCTACAACCACCTTCACACGCGCCTCGGGCACACCATGAGCAACACCGAGGCCCTCACCCTGCGGCAGCGCCCGGCGGGCACCAACACCCTGTTCGTCGCCTGGCAGACCCTCACGCACGCCGGCAACCCTCAGTGACCCCGAGCCCATCGAGGTGGCACCGAGCGCTGTGCTGAACCGGAACGACACCCTGACAAACATGAAGCGGGCCTCCGCGGCTTATCAGCCGCGGAGGCCCGCTTCATTCCGGTCGGGCTGACAGGATTCGAACCTGCGACCCCTTGACCCCCAGTCAAGTGCGCTACCAAACTGCGCCACAGCCCGGACCCGCGCTCCGTGGAGTGCGATGTGAGTACTTTAGCGGGTCCCGAACAGGGGTTCGCAACCAGGGGTCACTGTGTGTCTGAACTGGGAAAACGGTCCGTGAGGGCCGCAGTGTGCGGCGAACCGGTCCACACTGAACCGATGTGACCGCCGGGGTGAAAGAACCGATGGGAGCGATTGCCCGGCGGCCGATCCGGGTACCAGAAGGATCATGTGGATGGTGCTGGTGATCCCGCTGCTGGTCATGTCGTTCGCGCTGCTGATGGAGCGCGTCGAGGCGAACGTGCCCGAACGGGATCCCAGTCGCGCCCCCGAACCCATCTGAGTCGCCACACGGCACCGGGAGCACGCCGTCCGGCCGGACCGCGTGCGCCCGGGCGGCTGGCAGTGGCTGGTCATCCGCATGCCGTTGATCCGGTAGTACAGCCGGGCGTCAAACCAGCAGCGCCACTGGTTCTTGACCGTGCGCTGTCCAGCAGGTTCACCCAACCCGCACGAGCCTGACCCGGTGCACGCGGCCTGCGCGGTGCCGGACGACATGGTTCCGGCCGACGCGGGTGCGGCGAAGACGCTCCCGATCCCGAGTACGAGAATTGCCAAAATTGTCGCCATCCGGCGCGTTCTTGTCATCATCGTGTCTCTCTCCGATGATGGTTCAATTCTTGCCGATCACGAAAGACCGGAAGTCATAAGCCAAATTTCCGGAGGTCACGGAAAAGATCACTCAGGTGCGGCCTCAGGGGACGTCGATGATGCGGTTCCCGCTGAGTGGCAGGACAATGGGTGATGGCGTAGCTTCTCGCGTGGGAGGGCGGCGATGGAGCGGCAACCGTATTCCGTGCATCGCACGGTGTTCGTCGTGGATATCGAGGGATTCGGCGATCGGCGACGTACCAATGCGCATCAATTGGTGGTACGTGCCGCACTTTACGAAATTCTCCGTCGGTCATTCGACGACATCGGGGCGTCGTGGGCGGATTGCGATCACGAGGATCGCGGCGACGCGGTGTTCGTCCTCGTGCCCGCGCAGATACCCAAAGCGCCATTCGTGGACTCTCTCCCCCAGGCCCTCGCCGCCGCGGTGGGCGAGCACAACCGGGTGCATCCGAGTGAGGAACGGATCCGGCTGCGGATGGCGTTGCACGCCGGCGAAGTCGCCTATGACGAGCACGGTGTCGCCGCGGCGGCGGTGAACCTCACGTTCCGGCTGCTCGACGCGGCCCCTCTCCGGGCCGCGCTGGCCGAGTCGCCGGGCGTGCTGGCGTTGATCACCTCGGACTGGTTCTTCGACGAGGTGGTCCGGCACAGTCGGGTCGTCGATCCGGCCACGTTCCGGCCGGTTTCGGTACAGGTGAAAGAGACCTCGACGGTGGGCTGGATCGGTCTGCCGGACCATCCCTATCCCCCGCGACAGGCCCTTCGCCCTGTCGCGGTGGGTGCCGGTACGCAAGTGCCACGGCAGCTTCCGGCGCTGCCACGCTCGTTCGTCGGCCGGAATGACGAACTCGCCGCTCTCACCGCTTTGATGGACGAGGACGACCGGCCGCACGGGCTGGTCGTGATCGGCGGTGCGGGCGGGATCGGCAAGACGTGGCTGGCGTTGCGGTGGGCGCACGACAACCTGCACCGCTTCCCGGAAGGCCAGTTGTTCGTCGACCTGCGAGGCTTCAGCTCCGATGGGCTGCCGATGAGCCCCGCGGTGGCGACCCGTGGCTTCCTCGGCAGTCTCGGTCTCGCCCCGGACCGGATTCCCGCGGACCCGCACGCCCAGGCGGCCTTGTTCCGCAGCATCGTGGCGGACAAGGCCCTGCTCATCCTGTTGGACAACGCCGTCGAGAGCGAACAGGTGATCCCGCTGCTGCCCGGCAGCCCCTCGTGCGCCGTCGTGGTGACCAGCCGCAGCCGGCTCCCCGGTTTGACGACCGGGCACGGCGCCCGTCCGCTGTTCCTCGACGTGCTGACCGACCGTGAGGCCCGGGCGCTGCTCACCGACCGGCTCGGCGCCACCCGGGTCGACGCCGAACCCGCCGTGGTGGACGAGCTGGTCGAGTTCTGCCGCGGTTTCCCCTTGGCGCTGAGCATCGTCGCGGGAAACGCGGCCACCCATCAGGACTCGTCCCTCGCCGGTCTCGCCGCCGAGCTGCACGAAGCGGGAGTCGAAGCGCTGGACTCCGCGGATCCGGCGGCCAGCCTGCCCGCGGTGTTCTCCTGGTCGCATCAGGCGCTCGACGGCGACGAGGCGGAAGCGATCGTCCTCGTCGGTCTCGCGCCGGGGCCGGACATCGGCCTGCCCGCGGCGGCGAGCCTCGCCGGCACGACTGTCGCCCGGGCCAGGACCCTCCTGCGCGGGCTCGAGCAGAAGTCCCTGGTCGGCCACGACTGTGCCGGCCGCTACCGGATGCACGACCTCGTCCGGCGCTACGTCACCGAGACGGCACGCGACGAAGCGGGCACCGGCGGCCGTCTCGACGCGCTACGGCGAGTCGTGGACTTCTACCTGCACACCGCCCATGCGGCGGACGAGCTGCTCGACCCCCATCGGGAGGCGATCCAGGTCGCTCCCGCCGTGCCGGGGTGCCTGCCGCTGACGTTCCCGGACGAGGCCGCGGCACTCGCGTGGCTGGACGACGAGCACACCTGCGTGCTGGCCGCCCAGCGGCTGGCCGTCGAGCTCGGCTGGAATCCGGCGGCGGTGCGGTTCGCGCTGGCGCTGCACACGTTCCATTGGCGGGTGGGACGGCTCAATGACCAGGTCACCGTGGGGTGTCTCGGGCTGGTCGCGGCCGAGCGGACGGGCGACCCGGCCGTGCGTGCCTTGGCGCATCGGCAGCTTGCCGAGGCGTACGCCCTGCAGGGAAGGCATACCGAGGCCGTGGATCACCTCCAGCGGGCACTGCCGCTGGCCGAGCGGTTCGGCGATCCGTCCGGCCAAGCCCATGTCCTGCGGATCTTCGCCTGGGCGAAGAGTGAGCAGGGCGAGATCCGTCTCGCGCTGGAGAACATCCTCCGCGCGGTGCGCCTTTTCCAGTCGGCCGAAAACGAGGAATGGGAAGCCCGGGCGCTCAACCAGACAGCGTGGTGTTTCGCGCTCATGGGCCGTCACGAGCAGGCCGCCCCGTACGTTGCCTCGGCCCTGGATCTCCATCGGCGTCACCGAAACCGCAACGGGGAGGCACTGTCGCTGGCGATCCGGGGGTTCTTGGCGCACCAGGCCGGACGTCACCCGGAGGCGCTGCGGCTGTGCGAACAGGCGATCGCCATGCTTCGCGAGCTCGGCAACAGCTACTTCGTGGCGCAGGTGGAGGACATCCTCGGGCATGTCCACGTCGCGCTCGGAGACCGGGAGGCGGCCCGCCGGAGCTGGCAAGACGCACACGACCTCTACCGCGTCCAGAACCGGGTGGAAAGGGCCGAGCGAACCCAGCGGCTCGTCGATGGGCTCGCCCCCTAGGCGCGTCGTGGCGACAAGATCAGCCCCAGCACCATTCCCGCCAGTAAGGGCAGACCGTGATTGTCGTGGAGCACGGTGTCCACGATGGCCAACGCGGGCAGGATGAGGGCCGCGGTGCGCAGCCCGGCCGGGATCGTCAGCCCGAACCGTGGGCCCGCGGTCAGCATCGCGGTCGCCAGCGCGCCCAGCAGCCCGCACACCGCCATCGAGTTGCCCGCCCCGGTCGGATTCAGCCACAGGTAGCTCACCGCGTTGCCGATCAGGGCGCAGCCGAAGTACACCACCAGCCATCGCACCGGCCCGAGCAGCCTCTCCGCCAGCGCACCGATTACCGCGAGCGTCGCGAGGTTGAAGATCATGCCGACGAGATGTCCGTCCTGGAAGAACATCGGCGTGACCATCCGCCACCACTCGCCGTCGGCCAGTGCGGCGGGGTTCCGGCGGAACTGGTCCAGCAGTCCGGGGTGCGCCAGCTGCGCCACGCCGGCCGCCGCGGTGACGAACCAGACGGCCGCGGTGGCCACCGGCTTGCCCGCGCGGCGGCCCATCGCGGCCAGCAACCGGTCCAGAGTGGCAGTGATCGTCGCCTCGGTCATATCAGGAACCTATGCCAGGGCGCGCACGGCAGGTCGTCCGGAAGTCAGCCGGCGGGCATGACATCTGTCCTGGATTCATGGCGGGGGTCCCGCCAGGCTCGCTCAGGCACGTTCCGCCCGACGGATCACGCGTGTCGTCCGGTCGATCACGGGACATCGCCGGTGCTGAACGAGAACTCCAGCGTCAACACCCCGTGCAGTGCCTCTACCGCCCGCCCGGACAACCCGGCCAGCTCCCCCGTGCCGGATTTCGGGACCACCGCGCCGAAGGTGCTCTGCTCGTCCCCGTCCGCCAGCCCGCCGTGCTGGATCACGAACGAACCCGGCCTGCCGTCGAGAGTTCCTTCGATGCGTTCCGACGCGACATAACCGGCGCCTGCGTCGCCCTGTGCCGTGAGCACCTCGGCGACACCGGTGCCCGCCAACGCTCCGCGGTAGGTCTTGCGGATGACGATCCGGGTCAGCTTCGGGCCGTCCGGCGGCTCGGCGTAGGGCTTCTCGTCCCAGCTGTCGATCTCGAATTCCGCGTCGATCGTGCTCCTCATCGAATCACTCCTCGCACATCGATCCGGGCAAGCTTCCCCAGCTCCAACGCCGTCCACAGTGCGCGGTCAGGACCGAACACGAGGCCGTGCGGCTCGGAGCCCGGCGTGGGCAGTTGATACGTCTCGACGGCACCGCCCGGGGTGATCGAGCCGACCCGGTTGCCGCCCCATTCGGTGAACCACAACGCGTCGTCTCCGCGGACGATGGCGTGCGGCCGCGCGGCACGGTCGGGCAGCGGGAATTCCGTCACCTCCCCCTGCACGGTGATCCGGCCGATCTGTCCGGCCGCGATCTCCACGAACCACAAGGCGTCGTCCGGCCCGGCGGCGATCCCGACCGGTCCGGCGGCCGGGGTCGGCAGCCCGTGCACCGTGACCTCTCCGTCGATCGTGATCCGGCCGATGGCGTCGGCTTGGTTCATCGTGAACCACAACGCGCCGTCCGGCCCCGCGGCGATGGCCGACGGGAAGGCGCCGGACGTCGGCAGCGCGAACTCCGTCACGTCGCCGGACTCCGTGATCCGGCCGACGCGGTCGGTGGCGATCTCGGTGAACCACATCGCCCCGTCGGGGCCGGCGGCGAGTCCGTAGGGCCCGCATTCCGGTGTGGGCAAGGGAAACTCGGTGACCACACCGTCGGTGGTGATTCGCCCGATACGGTGCGCCCGGTACTCGGTGAACCACAACGCGCCGTCCGGGCCCGCCGCGATCACGGTCGGGCCGCTGTCCGGGTCGAGCGGCCAGCTCTCCGGCGATCCGCCCGGCGCCAGCCTGCCGATGTGTCCACTTCGGACCAGGGTGTACCAGAGGGCGCCGTCCGGCCCGAGGGCGATCGCGTACGGCCCCTCGCCGGGCACAGGGAACTCTTCGATGCCGATGCGGCTCATGCGGAACCTGCCAATCCATTCTCGGCGGCGACCCGGAGAAGGTCGGCCGCGGTGCCTGCCATGATCATCCGGACGTGCTCGGTGACCAGTTCCACCGGCCAGTCCCACCAGGCCGCGCGGCGCAACGCGGAAACCTCGGCGTCGCTGAACCGCTGCCGGATCGGCCGCGCCGGATTGCCGCCGACGATCGTGTACGGCGGCACGTCCGCGGTGACCACCGCGCCGGCCGCCACGATCGCCCCGTCGCCGATGGTCACCCCCGGCAGGACGGTAACCTGGTGGCCGAACCAGACGTCGTTGCCGACCACCGTGTCGCCTCGGCTCGGCATGCCGGTGACGAGGTCGAGCGTCCTCTCCGTCCAGTCGCCGCCGAACATGGTGAACGGGAAGGTGGACGGTCCCAGCGCCGGATGGTCGGCACCGGCCATCAGGAACCGAGTGCCGGCGGCGATCGCGCAGTACTTGCCGATGATCAGTCGTTCCGGCCCGTAGCCGTAGAGGACGTTGCGCCGCTCGAACTCCGTCGCGCCGTCCGGATCGTCGAAATAGGTGTAATCGCCGACCGTGATCTTCGGCGAGCGGATCAGCGGTTTCAGGAAGACCACCCGCTCGTGCGCGGGCAGCGGGTGAAGCGTGCTCGGATCAGGGGTCACTTACCGGCTCCAGGTTCAGGGACAGGGTCGAGGAAGCCGTAGCCGCGGCTCAGCCGGGATCGCCTGGCCGGCTCGTCCATATCGGACATGGCCACCTCCTTTCACCCAGAACGCTATGGCTTCGCCGACTCTGCGGAATCTGTCACAACCCGGCAGTCTCGCGGCGGTTTCCCGTTCGGATTAAGTACTGTCGCGACGTGTTGCGCGGAAGGGAGGACGAGACATCGGTCGTCGACCGGCTCTTGGCGGATTGCCGGGCCGGGCGCAGCGGAAGCCTGCTCCTCACCGGCGAACCGGGCATCGGCAAGACCGCGCTGCTGGAGTACGCCGCCGCACAGGCCGGGGACCTGCGGATTCTCCGCGGGACCGGAGTGGAATCCGAGGCTCATCTCCCGTTCGCCGGCCTGCACCTCGTACTGCGGGCCGCGCTCGACCGGGCCGACGCGCTCCCCGCGCCACAAGCACGGGCCCTGCGCGGCGCGTTCGGCCTCACGGCGGCCGAACCGGGCGACCGGATGCTCGTCGGCCTCGCCGTTCTCTCGCTCCTCGCCGAATTCGCCGAGGGCGGATCCGTGCTGTGCCTGGTCGACGACGCGCAATGGCTGGACCGGGCGTCCGCCGAAGCCCTGCTGTTCGCCGCGCGCAGGCTGGACGCCGAAGGCATCGCGCTGATCATCGCCGCCCGTGACGGATTCCTCGCACCCGGTGTGGCCACGCTGCCGATGTCCGGTCTCGCCGCGCCCGCGGCCGCCGAACTGCTGGCCGATCACGCCACGCCACTGTCGCCCGCCGACCGGTACCGGGTCCTGGCCGAAGCGCAGGGAAATCCACTCGCGCTCCTCGAACTCCCCGCCGCCTTCGCCGCCGGCCGTCCCGCCGCCGGGGAAGCCCTGCCGCTGCCGGACACCGTCCAGGCGGCGTTCCTCGACCAGGTCCGGCTGCTGCCCGAGCCGACCCGGAACCTGGTGCTCGTCGCCGCCGCCGAGGGCACCGGCGATCGCGGCGTCGTAATGCGTGCAGCGGCCGCTCTCGGCTGTCAGCCCGCGGACATCGTGCCCGCCGAAGCCGCGGGACTGCTCCAGGTCGACAACCGCAGTGTCCGCTTCCGTCATCCGCTCGTCCGGTCCGCGGTCTACCAGGCGGCACCGGTCAGCCTTCGGTTCGTCGTGCACACGGCATTGGCGGAAGCGCTCGACCAGCCCGCCGACGCAGACCGCCGCGCCTGGCACCACGCGGTCGTCGCCACCGGGCCGGACGAGCAGGTGGCCGGGGAACTGGAGACCACCGCGCTACGGGCCGCCACCCGCAGCGGTTACGCGGCCGCTTCCGCCGCGTACGAACGCGCCGCGGAGCTGACGGGGCCCGGTCCGGACCACGCCCGACGGCTGGTTCTCGCCGCCGAAGCCGCGGCCGAAGAAGGCGACCTCGACCGCATGGCGACTCTCGCCGGTGCGCTGGACTCCGCCGACCCCGCCCTGATCGTCCGTGCCGACCGGGTCCGCGCGACCGCGGCGTTCCATCGTGGCGCCCTCACCACCGCGCGACGCCTGCTCGTCGACGCCGCCCGGCTGGCCGAACCGGAAACCGCCGTCCACCTGCTGCTCGACGCGGTACACGCGGCCTGGTACCTCGGCGAACACGAAATCGCGGACACCGTCGCGCAACTGGACGTAGCGGCGCCCGCGGCGAGCGAGCCGATCGCCCACGTCGCCGGGCTGCTCTCCGAAGTCGCCAGGGCCGCGATCGGGCGGCCGCCGCGGCGCCCGCTCGCCGACCGGATTTCCGACGCGCGCCGCACCGGATTCGGCGGTCCGCACGACACGATCCTGGTCGGTGCCACCAGCCTGCAATCGGCGGGCCACGACGCCGAAGCGCACCAGGTGGCCGACGAACTGCTGACGCTGTGCCGCAAGAACGGCCGGCTCGGCCGCACCCCGCCGGTGCTGCTCTGCGTGGCCCGGTCGGCGGTCTTCTTCGGCCGCCACGCCGAGGCCGGCGACCAGGCGGCCGAAGCACTGCAGCTGGCGCGAGAACTCGGCCATCGGCAGTGGATCGCCGAGGCCAATGGCGTGCTGGCATACCTGGCCGCGGCCGCCGGTGATGAGGACCGCTGCCACGCCTTCGCCGACGACGCCCTCGCCGCGCCGGAACCCGGGACCCCGGCGCCCGGCCTGTCCTGGGCGCACTGGGCGTTGGCGCTGCTCGATCTCGGGCTCGCCCGCTGGGAATCCGCGCTCACCCGGCTCACCGCCCTGCGCACCGGCCCTATGCGCCACCAGCTGCCCGGCCTGCGCGGCGTCCCGGACCTGGTCGAGGCGGCGGCCCGCCTCGGCAAGCCGGATCTTGCGGCCGAGCCGGTCGACCGGCTCGTCGAGTGGGCGGATCGCGCCGGCCAGCCGTGGATCTCCGCCCACGTGCACCGGTGCCGCGCCCTGCTCGCCCCCGACTCAGCCGCGGCGGAACTGTACGAGGCGGCTTTGCGCTGCCACCCCGGCGACCGGCCGTTCGAACGTGCGCGAACCGCGTTGCTGTACGGGGAATGGCTTCGCCGCATGCGCCGCAAGTCCGCGGCCCGCACCCACCTGCGTGAGGCGTTCGAAACCTTCCGGCGCCTCGACGCCGTCCCCTGGGCCGAACGCGCCCGCGCCGAACTCGACGCGACCGGTGAAGTCGTGGCCGAGCCCGCGGCCGGCGCGCTCGCGGCGCTCACCCCGCAGGAACGGAAGATCGTCCGGCTCGCGGCGCGCGGACTGTCCAATCGCGACATCGCGGCACAGTTGTTCCTCAGCGCCCGGACGGTGGGATACCACCTGTACAAGGCGTATCCCAAGCTCGGCATCACGGCGCGAACCGAGCTCTCGCCGTTGGTACCCGGCTGAGCGGTAGCGCGGCACGTCCACAGTTCCCGGGCGCCACCGAGACGGACCCGCACGCTGACCACCGCGGCCAGTCGTGAGGCCATTGACCTCTGTTATTCCACAAGTTATATATGACTGATGTCATATATTCGGCGGGACCGGGCAGTGGTGCTCGGCGCGGGGATCGCCGGTCTCGTGGCCGCACGAGTCCTGTCCGAGCACTACGACGAGGTGGTCGTGGTCGAGCGGGACGAACTGCCGGGCCGGCCGGAGCATCGGCGCTTCGTTCCGCAGTCGCATCACGCGCACGGTCTCCTGGGCTCCGGCCGCCGGGTCCTGGTCGGGCTGTTTCCCGGCTTGTCCGCGGACCTCGCCGCCCAGGGCGCGCTCACTCCGGGCTCCGGCGACCCCGCCATGGGCGATCGTTCGCTGTTCCTCGTCCGCGGCGGGACGACCATCCGGATACCCGCCTGGTGGAGCGCGGGTTTCGGCGCGAGCCGGATCTTGATCGAACACACGATCCGCGCCCACGTCCGGGCACTGGCGAACGTCACGATCCTGGACCGGACGGCCGCCACCGGGCTGACGACCGATCGGGCCCGCCACCGGGTCACCGGTGTCCGGACGCCCGATGAGGACCTGGGCGCCGATCTGGTCGTCGACACCTCCGGCCGCGGTTCGCCGCTGCCGGAGTGGCTCGAGCGGATCGGGTACCGGCCTCCACCTGAATCGACCGTCCACTCCGACGTCCGCTACGTCAGCGTGGTCACCGAGCCCGATCCGTCCTTCGATCCCGAATGGCTGGCCGTCCTCGGCGGCCAAGCCCAATCCGGTTCCTCCGTCGGCGGTGTCGTGCTGCGCATCGAGCACGGCCTGCTGCACATCTCGTTCGGATCGATCGCCCGGAGCGGGCCCGTGCCGTCGGATCCGGCCGGATTGCGCGACTTCGCCGATCGGTTCACCGCACCGGTGGTGGCCGAGGCACTCCGCCGATCGACGCCGGTGGGTCCCATCCGCGCCTTCCGCGTCCGCAGCAACACCCGGCGCCATTACGACCGGACTCGCGTACTGCCCGCCGGCGTCATCGCACTCGGCGACGCCGCCAGCGCGGCCAACCCCATCTACGGCCAGGGAATGAGCGTGGCGGCACTGTCCGCGGCCGCGCTCGGCCGGGCGCTCGCCGCCGGGGACGACGCGAGCTTCGAAGGGCGGGCGGCTCGGGCCATCGCCGCCACCTCCGCCGAAGCCTGGCGCCTCGCGCTCGGGGAGGACATCCGCTACGGGTGCCGTACCGAAGGAGTCCGGTCGCCCTGGACGACCAGGTTCGGCGAGGGTTATCGCAACCGCCTGGAACGGGCGGCCGCGATGGATCCCGAAGTGGCGGCCGCCCTCAACGACGTGCTCAATCTCCACCGGCCGTTGTCGTCGCTCGGTTCCCCGCGGATCGTCCGGCGGGTGCTGAGGCCGTTGCGCGACCGCGATCCCGGTCCCCTGTCCGCGACCGTCGCCGCCGTCCTCGACGTCGGTTGACCCCCTCCGACGAGGAGCTCGCCCATGTTCCAGCCACGGTTCGTCGACGTCGACGACGTCCTGCTCCATGTGGAGACCGACGGTCCCGAGGACGGTCCCGCCGCACTGTTCCTCCACGGCTGGCCCGATCTGTGGTTCACCTTCGAGCCGCAGATGACGGCGCTCGCCGAGCAGGGATACCGGATCCTCGCGCCGGACCAACGCGGCTACGGCCTGTCGTCCAAGCCCGCCACCGTCGCCGACTACGCGATGCCCAGGCTGGTCGACGACATCGTGCTGCTCATCGGGCGGCAAGACGTGGCGCCGGTGCATCTGGTCGGGCACGATTGGGGCGGGGCCGTCGCCTGGACGGTGGCGATCGAACGACCGGATCTGGTCCGGTCGCTGACCATCGTCAACTGCCCGCACCCGCGAGTGTTCGCCGACTCGTTGAGACGCAAGCCTTCCCAGTTGCTGCGGAGCTGGTACATGGTGGCGTTCCAGATCCCCGGCCTCGCCGAGGCCGTCCTCGGCGCCCGCGAAGGCGCGATGCTGGCGGCGATGCTCGAACACGGCGCCCACCTCGACGACGCCGACCTGGACCGGCACCGGGCCGTCTGGCGTCATCCGGGCACGATCCAACGGCCGCTCTTCTGGTACCGCGCGATGTTCCGGACGATGCTGCCGTCGCTCCGCGCTCGACCCGCCGCGGCCGACCTGACGGTGCGCGTGCCGACGCAGATCATCTGGGGCCGCCGCGACGGCGCGCTCGGCAAGCACCTCGCCGAACCCAGCGCCGCCGCGTGCGAGCGGGCCGAGCTGCACTGGCTCGACACCAAGCACTGGCCGCACCGCGAACAGCCCCAGCGCGTCACCGAACTCCTCGCCGGCTGGTTCGCACGGCACGCCGAGAGGGTCTGATCGATTGCTATCCTCCGGGTTTCCCGCCGAGAGGAGCCCGATGCTCAGATTCGCCCTGCTGGGTTTCCTGCTCCGGCAGCCGATGACCGGCTACGACCTGGCCACCGCGATCCGCTCCAGTATCCACTTCGTGTGGCCCGCCCAGCTCAGCCAGATCTACCGAACGTTGAGCCAGCTCGAGGACAAGGGCCTGGTCGTGTCCGAAGTGGAGCCACAGCAGAGCAGGCCCGACCGCCGCGTGTACACGATCACCGACGCCGGACGGGAAGCGTTCGACTCCTGGCAGAGCGAACTGGTCACCGAACTCGACCCCGTCCGCGTGCCGTTCATGGTCCGCTTCTTCTTCGCCGGCTCCCGTTCGCCGGAAGACACCGTGACCCAGCTGCGGATCATGCGCGACCTCCACGTGAAGGACCACGAACGGCTCGCCGTCGAACTGCCCGAACAGATCGCCGCGGCCACGGCGCTCTCCGGCGGCAACGAACTCGACCCCCTCGTCTGGGACTCGGTCCGCCGAGCGGGCGAAATGATGGCTCGAACCTGGGTGGACTGGATCGACGAAACCATCGAACGGCTCCAGCACGCCACCCGCGCCGACCCGGCCACCGAGGAGTAGGCGCACGTTTCCTCAGGCGCTCACCAGCTCACGCTGAATTCGGCGGTCGCCCCACCGCCGGTTTTCGTCAACCGCGCGATCCGGCTCCGCCGTTCCGGAGACGGATCCTCCTGCGGAGAAGGACTGGCGTCGGTGATGTAGTTCCACGAGGCCCACCACGACCCGTCGGGCGCCTGGAAGGCGTTGAACGCGCCAGGACCTCGTTTGTTGCCCGGCAGGTTCTTCTTGCGATATTTGTCCGGCAACCCCGGCCGGAATCGCGGCTCGCCGTCCGGGTCGGGCTCGTAGGAGAAGTAGGCGCGCTGCTCGGCCATCGGGGTGCACCGGTCGTCGGTCAGCGCGGTCCCGCAGTAGGCGACGCCGGTCGAATAGCGGTTCGCGTACCAGTTGTTCCCCGAGTAGAAGAGGTACCAGTCCCCGTCGATGCGGACGGCGTTGGGATTCTCGATCGTGAGCACGTCGTCGGGCGGGCTGTTGTGGTGCGTCCACTCGAGGTTCGCGTTGTCGATGAGCTTCTTCGCGTCGGCTTCCGCTATCCGCCGCACGTGGCGGGGCCGGTCGAAGTCCAGTTTGGCGGCCCCGAGCGCGGTGACGCGGTCCTGCGTCCAGGCGCCGTTGCGCAAGGTGAGCCAGGCTTCGCCCTGTCCCCTGCTCACGTCGGCGTCGATCGCCCAGCCGCGTTCCGGGCAGAACAGCGGATCGGCGTTGGCGACGAAACCTCCGTTGGCACGCAAGGAGGTCGCGTAGCCGATGCAGTGCTTCGCCTGTCCTGCGGGTTCGGAGCCCGGAAGCGCCGCACTGTAGAAGACGTAGTAGACGACACGTCCGTCCTCCTGACGCGCGAACATCGCCGGCGTCCACAGTGGAGAGTCCGGTCTCGCCCAGTATCCGGCGGGGAACGTGACACCGTCCCAGGCGTCACCGTCGACAGCGCCCCGGCGCTCGAAGGATCCGCCGGTGAACTCGACTTTCGTGTACGGAAGCTTCTTGCCGGGGACGCTTGCGCCGACCGCGACGTAGGTGTTCGTCTCCGGCACCCGCATCAGATCCGCGGCGGGGAACCGGAAGTCCAGGGACTCGTCGCGTGGCCCGGTTTCGGCCGTCGCGCTCGGCACCGCCGCCAGCAGGCCGGCACCGCATACGATGGCGATCAGGGCGCGCCGCATCATCGGATCACCGTCACGCGGGCGCGCACCGGCCGATGGTCGCTTCCGTAGCCGGAAAGCGCGTCCACCGCGGACCCGGTCGAGTCCTTCTTCGCCCACACGTGGTCGATGGACCTCGTGTCGTGGCTCGGCGCGCTGTAGGCATCGGCCACGCGCCGCATCCCGGCCATCAGATCCGAACCCGGCTCGGCGTTGAAGTCTCCCATGACGATCGGTTCGGCCACCCGCGTCGAGAACCAGTCCGCGGTGTTGCGGACCTGCAGGCCGTGCAGTTCGCGGTTGAGGTCGAACCGCTGCGCGGACGGGGTGAGATGCACGACGCCGACGACCCACTCGAAGCCCGCGCCTCCCACCCGCACCCAGTTGACGTACTTGGGCGGCACCCAGCAGCCGCAGTCACCGGGCTCGGCGGAACCGGTACCGGGCGTGGACGGGTCCACTTTGGCCGCGGGCGAGATCTCCCCGGCTCCGTGTCCGGTGATGGTCATGTTGCCGCGCACCAGGATGGCGTTGTGCTTGATCGCGCGGCGGTCCGACTCGTAGATGGCGACGTAGCCGGCGGCCGCCGCGGCCTCCTTCACGGCGTCCTCGCGGTCGGCGACCTCTTGCAGCCCCAGGACGGCGGGACGCTCGGTCTCGAGGAGACGGACTAGGTCGGCTTTGAGCCCGCTCGCGTCGCCGGCGTTGTAGGTGACGACCTTGATCGTGCGCTCGGTCGTCGCCTCGGCCGCGCCGGGCACCGCGACGAGAGCGGCGATCGGAACGAGAAGTGCCAACGCGAGGGTCTTGCGCCTCGGGTGCTTCATGGGATTCCCTCCAGTGTCGATGACGGAGGGAATCGGACCATCGACCGCCCACCACGGGCAACGCTCTGCGCGATCCCGTCATCTTCCGGAAAGAATTGGCGCGCCCACCCCGGCGAAGGGCCGCCCGACGATCGTCCGATCGCCTGGAGTCTCGGCGGCCGCCCTGCTGGTGAAAGAAACGCGTTCGTCACCGACGCGGGCGAACGGGTTCAGCGCGGACACCATCAGGTGATCCACGTTTCCCGGCCATGAACGCCGCTTTCCCGAACGGGCGTATGCCGGTCGCTGACCGTCGTTCGCCGGTCGGTGAATCGGGGACGGCAATTCGGGCAGCCTCCACTCACAAGAGTGAGGGTGCGCAATTCCGCTGAGCCGGAAAGGCGAATTTCCAGTGCTACTCAAATGGCGGCATTCGCCCGGCACTCACTTGTCATAACGTCGGTCGAGGAGCATTTCCGCGACGAATTCCCTGGAGGTTTTCGTGATCCGACACCCCCTGCGCACCATGACCGTCCTGATCGGCGCCGCGGCGGCCGTCACCGCCTTCGCGAGCCCGGCTTCGGCGACGACGTCGGTGCTGAACGAAGCGGCCGGACCGGCCACACTGGCCGCCACGCAACAGAAACTCGGTACTTCGCTCGGCGCCACGTTCGCCGGCACCTGGCTGGACACCACGACCGGCGAACTCGTCGCCGGTACCACCGACGCGGGCCAGTCGGCCACGATCCGCGCCGCGGGTGCGATCCCGAAGGTACTCCGGCACAGTGCCGCCGAACTGAAAAGCATCCAGTCCACATTGGACAAGAGAACCGCGGGCCTGCCCGGCTCGGTCGCCGGCTGGTACGTCGACGTGCCCGCGAACGAGGTGGTGGTGAGCGTGGTGGGCGGCGATCCGGCGGGCCGGGCATGGGCCGTCTCCGCCGGAGTGCCGGTCCGGGTGGACCACGTGAAAAGCGCGCCGCGGCCGTTGTGGAGCGTGATCGGCGGGCAGGGGCTGTATTTCAGCGGTGGCGCCTGCTCGGTCGGGTTCAACGCCTACGACGATGACGACCATTACGTGATCACCGCGGGCCACTGCACCGAACTCGGCGGCACCGTGCGCGGTGAAGGCGGCACGATCGGCAAGGTCGCGAGGTCGTCCTTCCCCGGGAACGACTACGGGACGGTCAAGGTGACGCATTCCGACGTCTCGACCCCGCCCCGGGTCGACCGCTACGGGGACGGTTCCGACGTGCGGATCGAGGGTGCCGACGTGGTCGGCGTCGGCGGCCGGATCTGCCGGTCCGGGATCACCACCCACTGGCACTGCGGGCGCGTCGAAGCGCTGGACCAGACCGTGAACTACGGCAACGGGAACATCGTGCGGGGCCTCACCCAGACCGACGCCTGCGCCGAACCCGGCGACTCCGGCGGCTCGTTCGTCAGCCGTCCTTCGTCAGGCTCCGGCACGAAACTGGTGCAGGCGCAGGGCATGACCTCGGGCGGCTCCGGTGACTGCGACGAAGGCGGCACCACCTTCTTCCAGCCCGTCAAGGAGGTGCTCGACCGCTACGACCTGACGCTGGAAAAGGACTGATCTCCCGTGACGAGGGGCGGCCGGTCCTCCGGCCGCCCCTCGAGCGAGCCTGCGAGTTCGCCCGCCTCGAGGACCAGCGTCTCGATCTCGGCCCAGCGGCGGCGGACCCGCTCCTCGTCGGCGACCAGCGTGCCGGAAACCATGCCCAGGAACAGATTCGCGTCCGTCCCGATCTCCGCGAGACGCAGGAAGGGACGGCGCGTTTCTTCGGTTCCCGCTCCGTGAGCCGCGGCCCATTCACGGGCTCGCAGCCCGGCGTCGTGACAGGCGTCGACGAGGAGGGTACGGATCTCCTCCGCCCGGTTCCCCGGGCGCGCGGAAGGTTTCCCCATCAGCGGGAAGATGTTCCAAGCCACCGAGAGCAGGCAGTCGGCCACCTCGTCCATCGACTCCACGTCCACCGGACGAGTGTTGCGGCCCGCGCCTCCTGCCAGCCGGAATGACTCGCGGGAACGGCAGGGTCGACCCGATCGAGTGGCACGCGAGTCACGGGTCGCTCACGAGACTTGGTTCGGCCTGGTCGGCGAGTTCCCGCGCGTCGGCCATCCGCAGGCCCGCGAGCAGACCGGACAGCCCTTGGTGGCCTTCGGGCCGGATCGCGAGGATGCCGCTGGCGAAGAACAACAGGTTCGCGAGCGGTTCGAACCCGCCGTTGACCACCGATGCCAAGGTGAGCAACGTGAAGTAGCCGCCGGAACCGGCCAGGAAGCGCACGGCGATCCGCCACAGGGCGGGCTTCCCGCCGTCCGGACCGGCGGGCCGCAGCAACACGACCCGCTGGCCGAAGCTGGCGCCGTTGCCCACTACGGGAATGACGAACAGCAGGAGCAGCGCGGGCAGGAAGGTGCCGATCAGCGCGGTGACCACGGTGTCCGGTTCACCTGCGAGCAGGGTCGTCACGATCGCGACCGTGGTGCCGAGCAGGATGACCGACACGACGTCGACGGCCATCCCGAGCAGACGACGGCGCGCGGTGACCGGCCGCGGGGTTCCAGGCGGCGCGGACGGCTCGTTCCCCGGCAGCAGCCGCAGCAACGGGGCGAGCCCGAAACCGACGGCGGCGCCGAGGGTGTTGGTCAGCAGGTCGTCGACGTCGGCCAGCCGGTACGGGCACTCGAACAGGAACCAGACCCCGGTCAGCTGAGTGCACTCGATGAACAGCGAGACCGCGAAGCCGAGGGCGACGGTGGCGAGGAAACCCCGCCGGAAGAGATGCCGCACGAACATCCCCAGCGGCACGAACAAGGCGACGTTGAACACCGCCTGCTGGACGGCCGGATTGCGCAGGAACGCCCGCAGGCCGGCGCCGGTCTGTTCACGGCGGATGTCGGCGACGAACTGGAACGGCCGCAGTTGCAGATGACTGGACGCGTGTTCGGCACACCACGCCGTCGTCGTCTCCGGGATGGGGAGCAGCGTGTAGGTCCACAGAGACATGGCGTAGACCAGGAACCCGAACACCAGCAGGACCCGCCAGAGCCCGAGTTCGCCGCGGCGGCGGTAACTCGCGGCGATGTACGGGACGGCCAGGAAGCCCGCGAGCACGAAACCCGCGAACACCGCGATGACCGCGGAGACGGTCGGATCAGTCACTCGCGGAAGTTAACAACGCGCGCTCCGGCGCACCTGTCATGCCACCTGGCCGGGTGACGGCGTCGGCGGGCGTGAGGGTTCGCTGATGGGCGAGCGCCGCGATGGCGAAGGTCAGATGGACGACGACCCAGTTGCGGTCTTCGCGATGGACCCGCTGAAGCAGGTCGAGAGAAGCGTCGCCCGGCGTACGTCCCTGACGGCAGGCGTCGATGAACGCCTGGGTCAGTTCGTCGACGTTCCTCCGGAACTCCGCGAAGGTGTCGGAGGGCTGGGCGTTGGTGCAAAAATCCACGGTCACGTCACAGAGCGTTTCATAGCGCGACGCAAAGTTACGAATTGGCGGAGCTCGAATCACTCACGTGAGGTAGTCCTCGCGCGAATCTGTGCTCTGCGTCACGCCGAGGCGAGCCCAGCGGGCATCCGGCGTTCCCGTTCGGCCGCCTTGGCCCGGCGGGTGACCGGGAAGCGCTGATCGAGCTCGACCAGCAGCGGGGTCGCCGCCATCAGTGCCAAAAGGGCCAGCCCGGCATAGGCGCCCAGAGTCGCGATGATCGTCATTTCGGCCTCCTCGATCCCCGTACCGCCTGTTCCGGCGGCCTGGAACCAGGATCGCCTCCCGGCAGGGGGCGGCGGATCGGTCATCCGGCGGAGACGCCTCGACCGGTCGGCCTTTTCGGCACTGTCCGATCGGCCGACCCCGGGCGGCGGTGCAGCAGGTCGAACCGCGACCACATCGCCTCGGCCGCCTCGATGGACTCACCGGTGCGGACCGGGTCGACGGCGGCGAGCTGCGCGACGATCGCCTGCACCAGGCTCATCCCCGCGGTCAGCGACGGGAAGAAGGTCACGCCCTCGGCGGGCACCATCAGCACCTGTTCGACCGCGCCCGCCAGCGCGGGACTGGCCGCGTCGGTGATGGCGAAGGCGCGCGCTCCCCTTGCCTTCGCTTCGTTCGCGGCGAGCACCGTGCTTTCGTACAGCCGCCAGAAACTGATCGCGATGAGGACGTCTTCGGACGACAGCTTCGCCGTGGCGTTGGCGAGTTCGGCGTCGCCCGCCGTGATCGCGTGGACGTCGTACCCGGCGAGCCGGGCGTTGTGCGCGAAGGCGATGCCGACCGCGGCGTAACTGCCGTCGGCGATGACGACCGTGCGGCGCGCGCCCGCGACGGCCTCGGCGACCTTGCGGATCTCGTCCTCGGTGACGCGCCGGTTGAGCAGCGCGAGGCTGTCGAGGTCGCGGCGCAACGACGCCGACCCCGGCGAGTCGACGTCCCGGTGTTCCTCGGCCACCTGCGGCGCGCTCAGCGACGACATGTACCGCGCCCGCAACTCCTGTTGCAGCGCCGGCCATCCGGCGAAACCGAGCGCCTGCGCCGTCCGGGTGACGGTGGCGACGTTGACCCCGGCCAGCTGGGCGAGCTCGGCCGTCGAACCGAACGACGCCCGGCGCGGTTGCGAGACCAGCACTTCGAGCACGGCGGCCGATTTCGGCCGCAGGCCGCGCTCCGGCGTCCGATCCCGAAGCCAGGCCTCGAAACCGTCGTCGGTTCCCGTCTCTGTCACGCACACCCTCCCTCGACCGCGCCACGGTAACGCATCGTGCCCACCGAACCACTTGCAACAACCATTGCAGTTTTGCCAAACCGCAGTATACGTTGTCCGCACTCTCCGCACTCCTCGTCGCCCGAACCACGGAAGGCGTTCCCCATGACGCTTCTGGCCCGACTGGACCGGCTCCCGCTGAGCCGTCCCCACTACAAACTCCTGCTCATCGGCGGACTCGGCTACACCTTCGACGGGATGGACTCCGCCGTGGTCGCCTTCCTCCTGCCGAGCGCGAAAGCCGCCTGGGGCCTCGACAACGGCCAGCTCGGCCTGATCGGTTCGGCGACGCCGTTCGGCTTCCTCTTCGGCGCGATCGCCGCCGGCCTGCTGGGCGACCGCATCGGCCGCAAGAAGGTCATGATGTACGCGCTGGCCTTCTACGCGGTGTTCTCGGTGCTCGCCGCCTTCTCCCCCAACTACGAGATCTTCCTGGGCGCCCGGGTGCTGGCCGGGGCGGGCGCGGGCGCCGAAAGCGCGATCATCGCGCCGTTCCTG
Organism: Amycolatopsis sp. NPDC102389; assembly: GCF_044765885.1. NCBI lineage: Bacteria > Bacillati > Actinomycetota > Actinomycetes > Pseudonocardiales > Pseudonocardiaceae > Amycolatopsis > Amycolatopsis sp. NPDC102389. The sequence goes on along the minus strand of NZ_JBIWKX010000002.1, from coordinate 39,382 downwards.
TCGGAGTTCGTCCCCGCCAAACGGCGCGGCTGGTTCGTCGGCGCGCTGGCCGGGTTCTTCTCGTTCGGGTTCGTCGCCGCCGCGCTGATCGGCCGGTTCGTCGTCCCGACCGTGCCGGAGGGCTGGCGGGTCGCGCAGCTGATCACCGCGCTGCCGATCGTCATGCTGCTGTGGTGGCGGCGTTCCCTGCCGGAATCACCCAGGTTCCTCGTCGCGAACGGACGGCACGCCGAAGCGGAGAAGATCGTCGCGAAACTCGAACGGGACGTCGAAAAGGCGACGGGGCAAGCACTTCCGGCCGTCGCGGAGACCGATGCCCAGCCCGCGACGGAGACCCCCAAGGTCAATCTGCTCAGCGCGCTGAAGTTCCTGTGGAGCCCGGCGATGGCACGCCGCACCGCGGTGATCTGGACCGTGTGGTTCGTGATCACGTTCTCCTACTACGGCTTCTTCTCCTGGATCCCGACGCTGCTCGTCGAGCGCGGGATCACGGTGACGAAGAGTTTCGAGTTCTCGATCATCATCTACCTGGCGCAGATCCCCGGATACTTCTCCGCCGCGTGGCTGTCGGAAAGGCTCGACCGCAAGCACACCATCGCGTTGTACCTCGCGGGCTCGGCGGTGAGCGCGTTCTGGCTGAGCCAGATGGACGCGCCGTGGTCGATCACCCTCGCCGGGGCGGTGCTGTCGTTCTTCCTCAACGGCACCTACGCCGGCGTGTACTCCTACACCCCCGAGGTGTTCCCGACCTGGATCCGCGCCAGCGGCACCGGGCTGTCCAGCGCGTTCGGCCGCGTCGGCAGCATCCTGGCCCCCACGATCATCGGCCTGTCCGCCGCGAGCCTCGGCTTCGCGGGCGTCTTCGGCCTCACCACCGCCGTCCTGGCGGCCGGGGTGGTGTGCGTGGTCGTGTTCGGCCTGTCCACCGCCGGCCGTTCCCTGGAAGAACTGACCGAACACGGCGCGCCCGTGAAAACCGCGAAGGAGATGACGAAGTGACCGTGTCGCTGTCCACTGTGGAGGACAAGACCCGAGCCACGATCGGCGTACGGCTGTTCACCGTGCTGGCCTGGGTGCCCGAACGGCGGGCCCTGCGGCGGGTGCACAGCAGCCATCCGGCGGAGTACCCGGTCGGCGGCGAGAAGACCGTCGAGGTCGCCGCCGGCTGGCTGGAACGGTGCATCACGGGACAGGAGCCCTACTTCGGGCCGGACAGCGCCGCGGTGCGGGAGATCTTCGCCGACCACGAACTCATCGACAGGCTCGGCTGCGGCACGGTGATCAATGTGCCGGTGATGGACGGCAGACGCACTCTCGGCGTCCTCAACCTCCTCGACGCCGAAGGCAGCTACGACGACGATTCCGTCGCGGTGGCCCGTTCCCTGGCACCCTTGGCGGTCCCGGCCCTGCGCGAACTCCTGGAGGAGACCCGATGAACGGATCGCTGCTGCTGCGCGACGCCCGCCTGCTCGACCCGGTCACCGGCGAGTACACCGAAGGCGACCTCCGGTGCGCCGACGGCCGGATCGTCGAGATCGGCACCGGGCTCACCGCGGGCGACGCGCGGACCGAAGACCTGCGAGGGGCGTTCGTGCTGCCCGGTCTCGTCGACGCGCATGTGCATGTCACGGCGTCGACCGCGGATCTCGGCTCGCTGCCCGCGTCGTCACCGTCCTATGTGGCCGCGCACAGCGCCCGCACCATGAGCCGCATGCTGGACCGGGGCTTCACGACGGTCCGTGACGCTTCCGGCGCCGACTACGGGCTCGCCGACGCGCAGGCCGAAGGCTTGTTCCGCGGCCCGCGGCTGCTGTTCTGCGGACGCGCGCTGAGCCAGACCGGCGGGCACGGCGACAGCCGGACGCGCGGCGCCAACACCAGCGAAGACCACCCGTGCTGCGCCGGTCTCGGCCGGGTCGCCGACGGCGTCGACGCGGTCCGCGCCGCAGCGCGCGACGAACTGCGCAAGGGGGCGCACCACATCAAGGTGATGGCCTCCGGCGGCGTCGCCTCCCCCACCGACCGGATCGACTCGACGCAATACTCCGGTGAGGAGCTGCGCGCCATCGTCGAAGAGGCGGAGGCGGCGAACCGCTACGTCGCCGCGCACGCGTACACCGCCCGCGCGGTGAACCGCGCGCTGGAGCTGGGCGTCCGGTCGATCGAGCACGGCAACCTCATCGACGATCTCAGTGTCGAACTGTTCCTGCGGCATGACGCGTATCTCGTGCCGACCCTGGTGACGTACTGGGCGCTGAAGGAGGAAGGGCGCGAGCACGGGCTGCCGGAATCCAGCTGGCGCAAGGTCGACGAGGTGCTCGGCGCGGGCATGGCCGCGCTCGAGAAGGCGGCCAGGGGCGGGGTGAAACTGGTGTACGGCACCGATCTCCTCGGCGGGATGCACCGGCACCAGAACCACGAGTTCCGGTTGCGCGGAGAGGTCCAGTCCGCGCTGGAGGTGATCCGCTCCGCGACCTCGACGGCGGCGGACCTGCTGAACCTGACCGGTGAGATCGGCACGCTCGCGCCGGGCGCGCACGCCGACCTGCTCGTCGTCGACCGGGATCCGCTGGAGGACATCGGCGTCCTGGCCGAGCCGGAGAAGTTCCGGCACATCGTGCAGGGCGGAACGGTCGTCTCCCCCTGACTCGTGCGATACGGACAGGTCTCTTCGAGGGGTAGTCGCGCTTCGCAATATCAGCGGAGGCGAGGAGCGCGGCTGCCCCGGCGACGTGGTTTGGTGAGCCCATGGCCCGGACGTGCGAGCGGACCACCCACCGCATCTGATGGCTCCCGTGAGCCGAAAGTCAAAGGTGTCGTGGTGGGACCGCGGAGCAAGGTGGCCTCTGCGGCGAGGTGCTTACGCCGACGGAGCTTGCCGTACAGGGGGGGGGGGGGGGGGGGGGGGGGGGGGGGGGGGGGGGGGGGGGGGGGGGGGGGGGGGGGGGCGGGCGCGCCCGAC
>NZ_JBIWKX010000002.1:7990-36410 GCF_044765885.1 Amycolatopsis sp. NPDC102389 | reverse complement strand
TTGGTGTGCTTGGGGGGGTGTGTGGGTGTTTTGGGGGTGTGGGGTTTTTGGTTCACCCCCCCCCCCCCCCCCCCCCCCCCCCCACCCCCTTGCCCCACCACATTCCGGCGCCCTTGGTCGCCTGGTAGTACATGAAGGACCCCTTTCTTGCGCCTGGCGCAGTGAAGGGGGCCTTCACGCGCAGTCGTTGTGACTGCTGGTGCGCATGGGGCTTACGAGGCGATCATCGAGTCCGTGAAGGCCTCCTTGAGGGACTCTGGGTCCCTCAAGGAGGCCTTCACGGCACAGCGGACCGGGTAGGTACCCGAAACGCCACTCACGACCCCGCATCAGCCCCGCACACGATCCTTACACTGCCGAAGTCAGGAGAAGCGTTGCGGGACGTCCCAGGGGTTGTCGTCCCGCAACGGTTCCGGCAGCAGGTGCGACGGCCAGTCCTGATAGGACACCGGCCGCAGGAAGCGTTCCACCGCCGCCGTCCCGACCGAGGTCGACGCCGGTGACGTCGTCGCCGGGAACGGCCCGCCGTGCTGCATCGCGGCGGTCACCGCGACCCCGGTCGGCCAGCCGCCCCATAGGATCCGCCCGCTGCGGCCGGCCAGCACCGGCCGCAGCGCCTCGACGTCGGGGGCCTCTTCGGGCAGGGCGTGCACGGTCGTCGTGAGCTGCCCGGGTAAGGCGGAAAGCACCGGCAGGACATCGGAAAGCCGCGAGTACCGCACGACCACGCCCAGCGGTCCGAAGCACTCTTCGGCCGCACCGGCCACGAAGTCGGCCAGATCGATCTCGAGCAGCCGAGCTCCAGGTCCCGAAACGACCTCACGCATCCCCGGGATCTCGGCGAGCCGCCGCGCACCGGCGTGGAACCCGGCCGCGATCCGGTCGTTCAAGAACGGCGCTTCCGGGAGCCCGCGCAACCGTTCGGCGACGAGATCCCCGAACGGGCTCTCCGACGGCACGAACACCAGACCCGGATTCGTGCAGAACTGGCCGTTGCCCAACGTCAGCGAACCGGCGTAGCCCACCGCCAGTTCCGCGCCGCGCGCCTCGGCGGCACCCGGCAGGACGATCACCGGGTTGACGCTGCCGAGCTCGCCGTGGAACGGGATCGGGACCGGTCGCTCGGCCGCGATCCGCGCCAGGGCGAGCCCACCCGGCACCGATCCGGTGAAGGCCGCCGCCGCGATCGCCGGGTGGCGCAGCGCCTCCACGCCGGCCGCTTCTCCTTCGACCAGGCCGAGAAGCGCGCCCCAAGGACCCAGAGCCTCTTCGATGACCGACGCCGTCCGGCGTGACAACTCCGGATGTCCGGGATGCGCCTTGACCACCACCGGGCAGCCGGCCACCCACGCCGACGCCGTGTCGCCGCCCGCCACACTGAACGCGAACGGGAAGTTGCTCGCGGCGAACACCAGGACCGGCCCCACCGCGGTGCGATAGCGACGCAGCTCAGGACGCGGGCCGGGTGGCCACGACGGGTCGGCGCGGTCGATTCGGACGTCGTAGTACGAACCGCTTCCGGCCGCGAGCAGCCGCAGCTGGAACGTCGTCCTGGCCAATTCACCGGAGAGCCGTTGGGGCCCCAGCTTGGTTTCGGCGTCGGCGATCTCGATCAGGGACGGCCCGGCCGCGTCCAGCGCGTCGGCCACCCCGGTGATCACCTCCGCTCGCGTCGCCGGCGACACTGCGGCCCAGGGGCCGGCGATCTCCGCCGCCCGCTCGATTTCCTTCATGCTTCCTTCCTCTCCGGGTTCTCCGCCGAGTTCCGGAATCCGAACAGGGCGTACACCACCAGACCGAGCACCATCCAGGCCGCGAACCGCAGCCACGTCAGCACGTCCAGATTCGCGATCAGCCATACCGCGAACGCCACCCCGACCAGCGGCACGAACGGGACCCACGGCGTGCGGAACGACCGCGGCAGGTCCGGCCGGGTGCGCCGCAGCACCACCACCGCGATCGACACGACGATGAACGCCGCCAGGATCCCGATGTTCGTCAGATCCGCGGCCTCCTTGATCGGCAGGAAGCCCGCGATGACCGCCGAGCCGATCCCGACCGGCCAGATCACCCGCGTCGGCACCCTGCGCCGGGGGTGAGTGCGGGCGAAGTAGCGCGGCAGCAGGCCGTCCCGGCTCATCGCGAACCAGATCCGCGACACCGCCAGCATGTTCGCGAACGCCGACGTGGTGATCCCGAGGATGCCGCCGACCGCGACGACCGTGCCCAGCCCGGCCAGTCCGACCGCGGCCAGCGCGCTCGAAAACGGGCTGTGCACGTCGATCTGGTCGTAGCGTTGCATGCCCACCAGCACGATCGACACCAGCAGGTAGATCACCGCCGCGATGGCGAGCGACACGATGATCGCCTTGGGCAGCAACCGTTTCGCCTCGACACTCTCCTCCGCGGCGGCCGTCATCGCGTCGTAGCCGTACACCGCGAAGAACGTCGTCGCCGCGCCCGCGACCGCGCCGCCGATGCCGTAGGGCAGGAACGGGCTGAAGTTCCCGGCCGAGATGTGGAACGCGCCGGCGACCACGACCAAGGCCACGATCGCCAGCTTGATCACCACCAGCGCCGTCTCGAACCGCGCGGATTGCTTGCTGCCACGGGAAAGGACGAACGCCAGCAGCAGGCACAGCAGCGCGGCGAACAGGTCGACGCGGTGCCCCGGCCCGGTCCCCGGTGCCCCGAGCATCCACGAAGGCAGGTCCAGGCCGACCTGCTCGACGACGTAGGACAGGTAGCCGGACACCGCGATCGCCACCACCGCGACGATCGCGGTGTACTCCAGCAGCAGATCCCAGCCGATGAGCCAGCCCGCGATCTCCCCCAGCGCCGCGTAGGAATAGGTGTAGGCAGACCCGGCACGCGGAATGAGCCCGGCGAACTCCGCGTAGCACAAGGCCGCCGCCGAGCTGGCGATGATCGCGATCAGGAACGAGATCATCACTCCGGGTCCGGCCTGCTGGTTCGCGACCACTCCGGCGAGTGAGAAGACGCCGGCGCCGACCAGGCCGCCGAGGCTGAGCGAGACCAGCTGCCAGAGGCCCATCGTGCGGGGCAGGCCGCCGGGGCCGCTCTCGTCGGGGCCTTCGAAGGACTTTCGCCGGAAGAGCCCGGAGCGCGAGAAGAGCTTGGGCCGGGGCCGGATCGTCGTTGATTCGGGCATGACAAATCCCTTCCGGACCGCGCGGCGCGGCCCGGGTCGGCGGTGGGGAGAGGAACTAGAGGACGAAGCCCGCGGGGAACGGGTCGTCCGGGTCCAGCAGGTAGGTGGCGTTGCCGGTGATCCAGGCCCGCCCGGAGAACTCCGGCACCACCGCGGGGACGCCGCCGACGGTGGTCTCGGCGACCAGTTCGCCGGTGAACGTGGTGCCGATGAACGAACTGTTCTCGAACGGCGTGTGCAGCGGCAACTCGCCGCGGGCGTGAAGCTGGGCCATCCGAGCCGAGGTGCCGGTGCCGCAGGGCGACCGGTCGAACCAGCCGGGATGGATCGCCATCGCGTTCTGTGAAGCCCTGGCGTCCGAACCCGGCGCGAGGAACTGGACGTGTTTGCAGCCGCCGATCAGCGGATCGGCGGGATGCTTCGGCGGACGCTGGTCGTTGATGGCCGCCATGATGTCCAGCCCCGCGGCGAGGATCCGGTCCTTCTCCGCCCGATCGAACGGGATGTCCACTTGGGACAGTTCGAGGATGGCGTAGAAGTTGCCGCCATACGCCAGGTCGTAGCGCACTTCGCCGAGCCCAGGCACTTCGACGACGGCGTCCCGCTCGGCGAGGAACGACGCGACGTTGCGGAGCTTCACGCGGACCGCGCGGCCGTCGCGGACCTCGACCTCCGCGTGCACGAGACCGGCCGGGGTGTCCAGCCGTACCACGGTCTTCGGCTCGGTCACCTCGACCATGCCGGTTTCCACCAGCACGGTCGCGACGCCGATGGTGCCGTGCCCGCACATCGGCAGACAGCCGGACACCTCGATGTACACCACGCCCCAGTCGGCGTCCGGCCTGGCCGGCGGCTGCAGGATCGCGCCGCTCATCGCCGAATGGCCGCGCGGCTCGTTCATCAAGAACTGCCGCAGATGGTCCATGTGCTCCATGAAGTACCGGCGGCGTTCGGCCATCGTGTCGCCGGGGATGACACCGACCCCGCCGGTCACCACCCGGGTCGGCATGCCCTCCGTATGCGAGTCGACGGCGGTGATCGACCGGATCGACCGCACCTACGCCACCCCCAGCGCGGCGAGCGCGCGGCGCATGTCGGCCGTGACCTGCTCGCGGTGCTCCTCGGTCAGCGGTCCGCGCGGCGGACGGCACGGCCCGCCGTACCGGCCGACGAGGTCCATCCCCAGCTTGATCGCCTGGACGAACTCGGTGCGCGAGTCCCAGCGGAACGCGGCCACCAGCGGTTCGTAGAGCGCCCTGGCCTCGTCGAGCTTGCCGGATCGCGCCAGGTCGAACAGGCGCACCGACTCGGCGGGGAACACATTGGGGAACCCGGCGAACCAGCCGGTCGCGCCCATCAGCAGGCTCTCCAGCACGACGTCGTCGGCACCGCTGATCACGTCCAGGCCCGGTGCCTGCTCGCGGATCTCGAGTACCCGCCGGACGTCGCCGGAGAACTCCTTGACCGCGACCACGTTGTCGATCTGCGCGATCTCGGCGAGCAGGGCGGGCGTGAGGTCGACCTTGGTGTCGATGGGGTTGTTGTAGACCATCACCGGCAGGCCGACCGACGCCACCGCCTCGAAGTGCGCGAGCACCTCGCCGCGGTTCGCGCGGTACATCGTGGGCGGCAGGCACAGCAGGCCGTCGGCGCCGTCCTCGGCCGCGACCTCGGCCCAGTACTTGGCCTGGTGCGATCCGGGGCCGTGCACGCCGACGACGACGATCCCGTCCTCGCCGACCGTTTCGATCGCCGTGCGGGCCACGCGGCGGCGCTCCTCGTCGGTCAGCGAGGAGTACTCGCCGAGCGAGCCGTTCGGGCCGACGCCCCGGCAGCCGTTGTCGACCAGCCACCGGCAGTGCGCGGCATAGGCGTCGTAGTCCACGGCCAGCCCGGCGGGGGCCGACGCGTCTTCCCGGTACGGGAGGGCGGTCGCGACGACGACGCCACCGAGATCGGGGGTGCTCATTCAGGTTCTCCTTCGGTTCGGGCGGCGAGTTCGCCGAGCCGGATCGGCTGGGCGATCGGGCGGTGGTGCCGTTCGGTACCACCGCAGAGTTCGGACACGGTCGGGCCGCAGATGCGCCCCTGGCACGGGCCGAGGCCGGCCCGCGTGCCGAGTTTCAGTGCGTGCGCGCCGGGACACGACTCGTCCCCGGCCGCCCGCGTCAAAGCGCCGTACGTCGTTTCCTCGCAACGGCAGACGATCGTGTCCTCGCGCAGCCAGCTTCGCCAGGCCGTGCCGATCGGATGGGCCGCGGCGAGACATCCGGCGAAGGTGCGGGCACGGTCGCGGGCGCGGATCAGTGCCGGATCCGGCTTTCCGCCCGCGGCTACGCATCCCGCCACCGCGCCCTCGGCCGCGGCGGTGACCGCGCCGCCGATCCCGGTGATCTCGCCCGCGGCGAAGACACCGTCCACTGTGGTCTGCTGCGCTGCGTCGACCCGGACGAATCCGTCGTCCAGGACGCAGCCCGCGGCGACGGCCAATTCCGGCTGCGGGACGAAGCCGTGCCCGACGCAGACCGCGTCGACCTCGTAGGTCCGCTCGGTCCCGGGGACGACGGACCAGTCCGCGCGGACCTTCGCGGTCACGACCTCACGGACGCGGTCCGCGCCGCGAGCCTCGATCACCGCCCGCCCCGTCAGGTACGGGACCCGGCGCCTGGCCAGCGTCGCGGCATAACGCAGGAGTTCACCCGCCTTCCCCGCATGGGCGGCGAGGCGCCACGGGCGGCTCGACCATCCTTTTCGGACGGTCGAGAACGGGTTCGCCTCCAGTACCGCGACCACGTCGGCCCCGACGCCCAGCAAGGATTCCGCGACCGGCAGCAGGAAGGGCCCGGCCCCGGCGACGAGGACCCGCTCGCCGATCGCCACCCGCTCCCCCTTCGCCAGCGCTTGAGCCGCGCCCGCGGTGTACACGCCGGGCAGTTCCCAGCCGGGGAACGGGAGGGTGCGGTCGTGCGCGCCGGTCGCCAGCACCAGCGCGTCCGGGACGAGCGTCAGCCGCCGCCGTCCGGAACCGTCGGACGGCCCCCGCAGGACGTGCACCGTCTTCTCCGTGCGGTCGAACGCCCACACCGTGGAGCCGGGCCACCACCGGCACCGCGGATGCGAGAGCACCCGTCGCCGCCGGTCGAACTCCGCCCAGCCGTGCTGGACCCGGTCCGGACGCCGCGCCGCGTACGCCTCGGGAAGCATCCGGTGGTACTGACCGCCGGGGGCCTCCGCCTGGTCCAGCACCGTGACGCGCGCGCCGGCCCGCAGCGCGTGCTCGGCCGCCGCGAGCCCGGCGGGCCCCGCGCCGACGATCACCACCTGCCTGCTCACGCGTTCTCCTCCCGGGACTGAGTGCGGATCTCGTCACCGTCGGCGGCCGGGCGACGGCACGCGCGGACGTCGGGTACGTCGTTGACCGTGAGCAGGCAGTCGAAGCACGCGCCGATTCCGCAGAAGACCCCGCGCGGCGCCCCGGAACGCGTGGTGCGCCAGGAGGTCCGTCCCGCGGCGAGCAGCACTCCCGCCACGCTCTGGCCCTCGATCCCGGTCAGGGTCTCGCCGTCGACGGTGATCCGGATCGGCCGGTCGGACCGGCCCACCGGATCGCGATCGCGCGGCAGCAGCCATCCGCTCATGCCGCCACCTCCGCCAGGACCGCGGGACGGTCCACAGTGAACTCTTCGACGCCCATCGCGGGCGCCGTCCCGGTGAGCAGTTCGCGCAGCAACCGCGCGGTGCCGACACTCAGCCCGATCCCGGCGCCCTCGTGCCCGGTGGCGTGCCAGAGGTTTTCCAGCCGCGGGTCCTCGCCGAGCACGGGGAGGTGATCGTCGACGTACGGCCGGAAGCCGCCGTACGCCCGCATGATCGCGACGTCGGCGAGCGCCGGGAACAGCCGCAGCGCCTTGACCGCGATGGCGCTCAGCACTTCCGGACGGATCGCGTCGTCGAACTCCACCCGGCGGCGTGACGAGCCGATCAGCACGGTGCCGCCCCAGGTCGACTCGACGACGGCGGAGGTCTGCAGTTCGCCCGAATCGGCACCGACCGCGCCGACGTAATCGGCGTCGTACACCTTGTGCCGCACGACACCGGGCATCGGCGTGGTCACCAGCACCTCACCCCGGCGGGGGCGGACTGCGATCGGGGCGCCGAGGCGCGCCGACACCTGACCGGCCCACGGGCCCGCGGCGTTCACGACGACGTCGGCTCCGATCACCTCGCCGGGCACGCGGACGCCGGTGATCCGTCCGTTGTGGACGGTCGCGCCGACGACCTCGGTGTCCGAGCGCAATCGCGCGCCGTGGCGCAGCGCGGACCCGAGCAAGGCGAGCGCCGCGCCCGCAGGCTGGACCTGAGCGTCCTCCGGGTAGTGGAACGCGGCGGTCACCTCGCGGGTCAGTGCGGGCTCCGCGTCAGCGAGGTCCTTGTGGGACAACGGGTCCGCGCGAACACCCGGTTGCGAAGCGGCGAACGCGGTGAGCGCGCGGGCTCCGTCGTCCGTGGTCGCGACGACGATGCCGCCCTTGGGGTCGTACTCGATCGCCGAAGCGGCACGCGCGTCCTCGTCGGCGATCTCGGCGACCACCCGGGGCCACAGCGCGGTCGAAAACTTCGCGAGTTCGAGTTCCGCGCCCGGCCCCTTGTCGGAGACGAGGATGTTGCCCTCACCGTGCGACGTGGTCCCACCGGCGGGACGGCCGCGATCCACGACCACGACGTCGAAACCCGCGAGGCTCAGCTCACGGGCACACGCGGCGCCGACGATCCCCGCGCCGAGGACGACCACACGCGTTCGGTTCATCGACCCTCCAGCGTTCGGTAAAGCGAACGATCGGAGAGTAGGTTCCACCCCGGACAGGTGTCAATACCTCGCGAGCGGTCAGCCCTTCAGTACGGGATGCGGCCTGCCGTCGAGCCGCTCGTCGGCGCGGTACTGCAGCAGCAGGACCGAGTGCACCGGCCCGTCCGAAGCGGTGTAGCAATGCGGCTCGCGGGCGTCGAAGGCGACGTAATCCCCCGGTCCGACCTCGACGGTCCGGCCCGCCGCCTCGACCAGCAGCGATCCGGACTGCACGATGGTGTGCTCGACCCCGACATGCCCCTGCGAACGCTGCGGCGCGTCCCCGCGCACCACCTGGTCGTACACCTCGAAAACGCCGTCACCGGTCTCGATCCGCCGCAGCGGCCGGAGATCCACTCCCTCACCGCTGAGCACCTCGACGTCGGCACCGCGCACCACGGTGAGCGCGCCGCCCGCCCGATGGTCGAGCAGGTCGGAGATCGCCACCTCCAGCACCCTGGACAGGCTGAACACGGTCTCGATGGTCGGATTGCCGCCGCCGGACTCCAGCTGGGACAGCGTCGCCTTGCCGATACCCGACCGCCGCGAGAGCTCCGAGAGCGAAATCCCCCTCGCCGCCCTGGCCGCGCGCAGGTTGACCGCCAGCATGTCCCGGATCGAGGGCGTCTCGTCCTCCACCGCTTCTCCCCTGTCGTTCGTCAAACCGTACGACCGGATGGGCGAGTCGTTCGCTTTGCCGATCGAGTTCGCGGACATCATGACACGCCTTCCGGCGGGGAGGGCATAGCCGCGGCCGATGGGGCGACGCGATGGTGGGCGGCGCCGACCGCGATGAAACTCCTTCACCAACCGGTGTGTCACCGTCGACACAGGGTCACGGGCGCACCGTCTTTCCTTCCAGCGAGGAGATTCCCGTGCAGCTGATCCGCAGATCCGCAGGCCGACGACTTCGGGCGTTCGGCGCGGTGCTCATCACCACCCTCGGGCTGACCGCGGCCGTGGCCGCCGCGCCGGCCACAGCCGCCGCGAACGCGTGTCTCACCGGCACACTCGCCTTCGACCATCTCGACGCGGAGGCCGGGACCGGCAAGCCGCTGCGCACGCAGGTGGCCCGGAACGCGAACTGGGAGCTGTGGGGCCGCACCGGTTCCGGCGCGGCGGCCCGGCTCGCGGCGGGGATCACCGGCGCGTCCGACGGCCGGTTCACCGCGTGCCACACGGCGTCCCTGGCCGAGGCGTACGTGCGGTTCCGGTCGAGCAGCACCGCGATGTGGCGGGTCGTCAAGGCCGCGAACAACACCACCGAATACACGTTCGACTCGGCACGCCGCACGAACGTCTCCGGCACCCAGGACCTCGGCACGGTGAAGGTGCCTTCCACGCTCCAGCGCGCCTGGAAGGTGGTCGACACGCTCAACGTCTTGTACTGGAAGCGCGCCAACCCGTCTTCGTCGTGCTGGACGGCACGCCAGTCCGACGGGCGCTGCGACCGGATCACCTTCGTCTGGGACCCGAAGGTCGCCGACGGCGGCTACTGGGATTACCCGAACACGAACTACGTCTTCCTCGGCGCGACGATGCCCGACTCGAAGCACCTCATCCTCCACGAGGCCGGGCACTGGCTGCAGTGGCAGCTCTACGGCCGTGACTTCCCCGTGGTCGACGGCTGCAACCCGCACTACATCCAGAAGCACAGTTCGGAATCGTGCGCGTGGACCGAAGGCTTCGCCGACGCCGTCGCCGCCTACGCGCTCGGCGACTACCGCTACGTCTACGACACTGGCAGCTCGTACAGCTTCGAGAACGACGCTTCGACGCCCGGCTGGGACAAGGGTGACACCGTGCAGGGCCGGGTCGGCTCGTCGCTGCTGGACCTGTGGGCGGCGGGCGGACCGGACGGCGGGAACTGGAACCGCACGATCGCGCTGATGACCCGCGACTTCAGCCAGGACTTCCGTGAGTACTTCACCGTGGACCGGCCCGCCGCGGGCCTGTCGACGACCGGTGCCGCCGAGCGGATCCTCGCCGGGCACACCATTTCGTACTGACGGAAACCGGAGGGCCGGACCGCGGCCCGGCCCTCCGGGTCTCACCCCCTGGCCGCCCGGACCCAGGCGGTGATCTCGTCTGCGGTGGACGGGAAGCCGTCGGACAGCAGGTCATACCCCGATCCGGTGACCACGACGTCGTCCTCGATGCGGACGCCGAGGCCGCGCAGCTCGGGCGGCACGGTGCGGTCACCGGCGTGGAAGTACAGGCCGGGCTCCACCGCCAGCGCCATCCCCTCGGCGAGCGTGCCCTCGCGATACGTGGAGGGATGCGCTGCGGCGCAGTCGTGGACGTCCAACCCGAGGAAATGGCCGGTACCGCAGACGATGTACCGGCGGTGTTGCTGTCCGTCCGGTGACAGCGCTTCGTCCACCGACACCGGGAGGAGGCCCCAATCGTGCAGTCCCTCCGCCAGCACACGCAGCGCCGTCGCCTGGAACGCGCCGTAGTCCTGACCCGGGCGCACCTCGCCCAACGCCGCGACGTGTGCCTTGTGCACCAGGTCGTAGACGTCGCGCTGCGCCTTGGTGAACTCCCCGCCGACCGGGAACGTGCGGGTGATGTCGGCCGTGTACAAGGAATCCAGCTCGACGCCGGCATCGAGCAGCAGGAGGCTGTCTTCGGTCACCTTCCCGTCGCAGCGCGTCCAGTGCAGGATCGGGGCGTGCGCCCCGGCCGCCACGATGGAGGTGTAGCCGGGTCCGGTGCCCTCGGTGCGGGCACGGCGGTCGAACGTGCCCTGCAGCCAGCGTTCCCCGCCACCGCGGACCGCCTCCGGCAACGCGGCCAGCACGTCGGCGAACCCGAGCGCGGTGGCGTCGACGGCGGCGCGCAGCTGGCCGATCTCCCAGTCGTCCTTGATCCGCCGCAGCTCCGCGAGGACGGTCCGGAGCCGCTCGCTGTGGCCGAAGCGGTACGCGTCGAGCGCGGGATCGACCCCGGCGCCGACCAGGAAGCCCGGGTTCCGCCCGCGCAAACCGTGCGGGAGGTCCTCCAGCGGGCGGCATTCGATGCCGAGCGCGTCCCCGTACGCGGCCGGCCCGGCGGCGGAGCCGACCCACAGCGGGCTGGTGTCGGCGTCGCCCACGAAGTCGGGCTCGTCCGGCTCGGCGGGGCGCGGGACGTACAGCGTGGCGTGGTGGCTGTCCCCCGCCGGGGTCATCACCAGGATCGCGCCCTCCCGCTGGCATCCGGTGAGCCACACGAAGTCGCTGTCGGCGCGGAAGCCGTGGAAGGTGTCGTTGGACCGCACCACGGCCCGGCCCGCCGCGAGCGCGATCCGCCGGCCGGGCAGTTCCGCCGACAGCCTGCCGCGATGGGCGGCGGCCGCCTCGGCGGTGCCCGGCGGCACGTCGACGGTGTCGTCGGCGGGCTCCCAGCCGTCGCTGATCCAGTTCCGGAATCCCTTGGCGGCCAGCAGCGCGCGCAGATCCGGCCGGGTTCGATCGCCGGTCATCGGCTCCCCTTTCAGGTGGTCATGGTTCTGGCCGCACCTTCGCACCGCGAAGGACCCGGCCGTAATGACCGGCGGCGATAGACTCCGCCTATGGCCCTGGAGATCCGGCACCTGCGGGCGATCTGCGCCATCGCCGAAGCGGGCAGCCTTTCGCAGGCGGCCGCCGCGCTGGGCATGTCCCAGCCGTCGCTGACCTCGCTGCTCCAGCGGCTCGAACGGCAGATCGGCGCGCCGTTGTTCGTCCGCAGCCACACCGGCGTGACCCCGACCCCGATCGGCGAGCAGACGCTGCGCCGCGCGCTGACCCTGCTCGTGGAGTTCGACCGGTTCGAAAGCGACCTCCTCGGCGCGCTCGGCGACGGCCCGGTGCGGCTCGGATCGTCCCAAATGGACTGTCTGCCCACCTTCGTCGAACGGCTGGACGACGCGCTGCCGGGGCTGGACGTGACCGTCCACGTCGAACCGTCCAGCGCGGTATTGGCGCAGGGGCTCGCCCGCGCGACCCTCGACATCGCCGTCATCGCCATGTCCGACGACCAGGAGGTGCCGCTGGCGAAGCATCTCGGGCATCGGGTGCTGTACTCGTGGGTGCCCGTGTTCATCGGCCTTCCCGCCGGGCATCGCCTCGCCGGCGGATTCGAAGTCGATCTGGCCGACCTCGCGGACGAGGCGTGGATCGGACCGCCCGGCCCCGAGGACGGCTCGCTGACGTCGCTGCGCGCGGCGACGCATCGTGCCGGGTTCACGCCGCGGATCCGCTTCGAATGCCCGAACGGCGGCGGGCGGCAGCTGATCGCCGCCGGGCAGGCGGTGCAGCTCGTCGAACCCACCGCGCCCGAACTGCCCGGCATGGTCGTCCGGCCGCTGAAGGGCGACCCCATGCGGATGCGGCTCGTGCTGGCGTGGCGCAAGGAACGGCTGACGTGGGACCAGGCGGAGAACGTCTACCGTGCGGTGATGACGTCGTACACGCGGCACGCGATGGCGTCGGCCCCGTTCCGGACATGGTGGGAGCGGCGGCGGAATTCCCAGTCGTGGGACGGGCTGGTGGACTTCTTCCGGGTGGCCGGTTCGTGAGGGCGCGGGGCGGCGGCCTGTAACCCGAGCCCGCCTCGCCGCGATTGATCCCCCGTACCGGGTGAACGGAGACGGGAGATGACACAACGGCTGTGGCTGGGCCTGGCGGCCGTCTACACGTGCACCGCCGTGGTCCAGCTCTACCTTCTCGCCAGCACCGGCGCCGTCTGGGCCGGGACACTCACCGCGGCCGGCTTCGTGGCGGCGCTCCTGTGTGTGCTCGCCGCCTGGAAGGCACCGAAACGAGAACGGGACGATACAAGGGAAATCGACTCACACCACTCCTAACGACCGGGATACGGGGCGGCCCACGGCTCCTCGTCGAGGCTCACCCCGTTGGCGACGTACGCGATCGTCCGGTACCAGCCCGCCAGCACGAGGAGCTCCAGGAGCTGCGAAACCGGATAGTGTCCGGCGAGCGCTGCCCACGCGGCATCGGAAACCGTTGCCGTGTCGTGGAGTTCGTCGACGGCGCCGATCAGGGCGCGATGCCGCGCCGCCCAGACGGGATGCCCGGAGCCGCCGGACACGGTCGCTTCGAGCTGTTCCGGTGTCAAGCCGACCGCCGGCGCGAAAACCGCGGCGTGGACACCCCATTCGTAGCGGCATCCGCAGCGGGCGGTCACCCGCGCGATGACGATTTCCCGGTCCAGCGCGGGTAATTCGCCGTGCGCGAGCAGACCGGCGCCCAGCACGCGCATCCGCGAGGCCAGCTCGTGGTGGTGCTGCAGCAACCGGAACAGCGCGAGCGGCTCGTGCGCCACGCCCGGCGGCATCCATTTGCGCAGGGCTTGTTCGACGTCCGCCTCGTAGGGCGGGGCGAGTGGGGCGATTCGCGCCATGACCACCTCCGGTGCTTCGATTTCAGAACCACTATGCTGCTTCGAAAGTCGAAGCACAAGGGGGTGCCATGCCCGGCGATCCGATCCCGCGGCCCGGACGGCCGGTCCGCGGCTCCGAAACCGGCCGTCCGCTCATGGCCGCGCTCGATCTGCTGGGGCGCCGGTGGACCCTGCGGGTGATCTGGGAACTGCGCCAGGGCGACCTCGGCTTCCGCGAACTCCGCCGGCGCTGCGAACACATGTCGTCGAGCGTGCTGGCCACCCGGCTGGGTGAGCTCACCGAAGCCCGCATCGTGGAAACCGGCGAAGAGGGTTACCGCCTGACCCCATTGGGGGAACGGCTCCTCGACGCGTTGCACCCGTTGGAGGAATGGGGTTCGGCCTGGGAAAAGGCGCTCCGCGAGCGACCATGAAACCCGCTGTTCACCGGACACGGTCTTGCCATGAGAGGTGAGCGGCGTACGGTGAGAAGCACGTGAGGTTGAGTCCACCAGCCCGCGCGAACGACCCGCATGTCCGCGGCCCCAAGACGTTTCACCGGGCGACGCGGCGGCGCGTTGACTTGCGCAGCAGTTGTGCAGGCTTACCCGTTGTCCGTCCCGTCCCCGGCCATCCGGGAGACACCATCATGACCGAACACGTCTGTCCCGTCGTTCCGCGACCGCGTCCCTCAGGCGAAAACCTGCTCCGGGTGCGACGGACCCGCTGGAACGACGACCTGCTCGTCATCGCCGCGGCGGGCGAGATCGACCTCGCGACCGCGGGACGGCTGGAGCGAGCCCTGCGGGGCCGCCTCCCCACCGCCACGGTGCTCGATCTCACCGAGGTCGGTTTCCTCGGCGTCGCCGGGTTACGGGTGATCGAATCCGCCGCGGCGCGCGCCCGCACCGAACGCCGCTCGACCGGCGTCGTCGCCGACACCCGGCCGGTACTGCGCCTGCTGCACCTGTTCGCGGTCGACACCCAGATCCCGGTGTACCGGCACCTCGACCACGCGATCCTCGAAGTGGCGAACCGCTGAGCCGCCGGAGGGTCAGGATCCGGCGAGCGGCAGGAGCGTGGAGAGGCCCGTCTTCGAAGCCAGCCGCCGGATCGTGGGCGACGGCAGGAAGCTCAGCGCGACCCCCTGGGTGCCGCACCGGTCGTTGATCCTGACCAGGGTCGCCAAACCGGTGGAATCGCAGAACTCCACGCCTTCGAGGTCGACGACGAGCCTGCCCGGCACGGGCTCCAGCGCCTCCTCGAACGTCTCCTTGAGATCCTCGGAGGTCGTCAGGTCGATCTCCCCCGCCACCGCGATCACGACCTCGGCGTCGCCGGGCCTGGCGACGGTCACCGAGAACGGGACCTCCTGGTGTTCGCCGACTCCGCTCGTCACCGTCATCCACCCCTCACGATCGGCACTCCGCGTGCTTCGAACATATCGGATGGCGGCGCCCGCCCGCGCGGCTCTCGCGTCCCGATCCGGGCGGTGCCTTAGCCTTGTGGACGGATCCGGCGGTCGTGGACCGCGGCGGACGACGAGGAGACACTTCGTGATGCCGATCGACGAGCCGGTGCGCAAGGACACCGACGAGCTGGTCCTCGAGGTCGCCGCCGTCCCCGCACAGGCCGCCGCGTTGCGGGACGTCCTGGCGAACTGGGCCCTCGAACGGGGGCTTCCCCGGGAACTGGCCGAGGATCTCAAACTCACCGCCTACGAAGCGATGACGAACGTCGTCAAACACGCGTACCCGGACGGCACCGAAGGCAACGTCATGACGGTGACCGCCGCCCTCGACGAGGGCCACCTCAAGATCAGCGTCGCCGACGAGGGCCGCTGGCGCGACGGCCGCAGCCCGGACGGCGGACGCGGCTTGCCGATCATCCGCGCCTTCGCGCCGGAGGCCTCGGTGACGAGCACCCCCACCGGGACCGTCGTCCGGCTCGCCTGGCCCTGCGCTTCCCTCTGACCGGCTTCGGCTCAGCCCGGGTCGGCGACGATTCCGTTGACCCAGCTGCCCGGCCGCGTGGCGCCGTCCTGGCGGAGCACCGGCAGATCCGACGGCCAGTCCACGCTCAACGCCTCCATCCGCCCCGGCGGGACGGTCACCAGCTTCGACGGTGTCCACGACGTGGAGCCCGGCACCGGGGACAGCACGGTGACGGCCGCGGTCGCCCTCGACCCGGGCGGGACCTCGGTGACGCGCGTGCCGTCGTCCACCCGCGGCAAGTGGTAGACGGGACCGTTCGGGTTGTCCGGGCCGACCAGGTCGACCGCGGGCACCCCGGACAGAGCACAGGCGCGCGACGAGATGTTCGTGAACGTCAACGGAACGTCGAACTGGCCGGTCGCCTCTTCGCGTTGCTCCGGCTCGCCCAACGACACCGCGAGATCCGCCGTCGCACACCGCGGTGTGGCGGCCTCGGCCTGACCGGCGGCCGTCAGCGCGAACGTTCCGGTCAGCGCGGCGATCCCCAGGGAAACACGGGTGATCTGCTTGCCGGGCATGGGTTTCCTCCTCCGCTCGGTGATCGGCTCACCGGGAAGGATGCCCACGGACATCCGGAAGATGCGTGGAGATGAGAGTGAACCTCGAAAGCAACACCGACGGGTGACCAGCGCCTTTACTGACGTCGAGTCGCGTGTGCGGCCCAGCGTCCGTTGATGCGGTGGACCTCGACATCCCGCTCGTAGCAGGCGGAAAGCCCTTCGTCGGTGAGGACCTCGTCGATCGGCCCCGCGGCGGTGACCTCGCCGCGGCGCACCATCAGGGCGTGCGTGGCCGTCGCCGGGATCTCCTCCAGGTGATGCGTCACGGTGACCGTGGCCAGCTCCGGCTGGGCCAGCGTGAGGTTTTCCAGCGCCATCAGGAGATCCTCACGGCCGGGCAGGTCGAGGCCGGCGAACGGCTCGTCCAGCAGGAGCAGCAGCGGATCGGCCATGAGCGCCCTGGCGAGCCGGACCCGGGCGCGCTCGCCCTGCGAGCACACGCGCACCGGCCGGTCGCGCAATTCGGTGCAGCCGACCAGTTCGAGCAGTTTCGACGCCCGGTCACGGATCGCGTCGTCGTAGCGGTCCCAGAGCGGGAGCACGCTTCCGCTGAAGCCGGTGAGCACCACGGTGTGCGCGTCGTGGTTCTCCGCGTCGGGCAGCCGCTGGTTCGCGCCGACGAAGCCGATGTGCGTCCGCACGTCACGCAGGTCGACCGCGCCCATCCGGTGGCCGAGCACGACGGCCGTGCCCGCGCTGGGGAACCGTTGCGTCGAGGCCACCGAAAGGATCGTCGACTTCCCCGCCCCGTTGCGGCCGAGAACGACCCAGCGCTGGCCGTAGTCCACCCGCCAATCCACGTCCGACACCAGCGGCACCCGGCCGACGTGCACCTCGACCCCGGAAAGCTCCACCGCCGGTCCGTCGAGGTTCGGCTGCACGAAGACGGGCTTGTTCACGCGGTTCATGATCGCAGGGCGCGCGTCCGAGGCCGGTGCGGGGTCCGATCATCGGATGACGTCGTAGACCAGCTTCTGGATCCCGTTGCCGTAGGCCTCGCTCTCTACGAGCTTGAGACTCTGCTTGTCCTTGTCGGTGTCGCTGAACAGCTTCTTGCCCGCGCCGAGCAGGACCGGGAACAGCAGCAGGTGGTAGCGGTCGATCAGCCCGGCGTCGGCGAGGTTCCGGTTCAGTTCCGCGCTGCCGTGGAGGATGATCGGTCCGCCCTCGGTCTCCTTCAGCTTCGCGACGTCGTCGAGCGAACGCAGGATCGTGGTCTCGCCCCAGTTGCCGACGAGGTCCTCGTCCCGCAGCGTGGTCGACACGACGTACTTCGGCATCGCGTTGTACCCGGCGAACTCCTCGGTCATGGCGGGCCAAACCGGCGAGAACGCCTGGTAGCTGACCCGGCCCAGCATCATCGCCGTGGCCTCGCCCTGCTCACGCCCCTTGAGCTCGTAGGCCGCTTCGTCGAACTCGATGCCGTTGAAGGTCCAGCCGGAGTTGCGGTAGCCCGGCTCCCCGCCGGGGCCTTCGACGACGCCGTCGAGCGAGACGAACGCGGTGGCGATCAGGGTGCGCATCTGGTTTCTCCTTGGTCGTTTCGAGCTGCTTTCGACACTGCGTCGACCGGGGAACGACGGATTCGACACGGCGGCGGAAAAAGTTTTCAGCCTTCGGCGTCGCGCACCAGCAAGGCGATCTGCACCCGGTTCTCGACGCCGAGTTTCGAGAGCATGCTGCTCGTGTGCGCCTTCACCGTCGCGACGGTGATGTCCAGCCTCCGCGCGACGTCGGTGTTGGAAAGCCCCTCGGCGATGGCGCCCGCCGTCTCGCGTTCGCGGTCGGTCAGCGTGGCCAGCAGCCCGCGTGCGGTTTCCCGCGACGCCCGGCGCGCGTCGGACGAGTGCGGTCCGGTGGCCGCGGTGATCAGCCGGGCCGTGGCGGCGGGCGAGAGCGCGGGTTCGCCGGTCGCCACCGTCCGGATCGCCTCGAGGATCCGCGGTGGCGGGGTGTCCTTGAGCAGGAATCCGAGCGCGCCGACGCGCAGCGCGCCCAGCACCATCTCGTCCGAGTCGAACGTGGTGAGCACCAGGACCCGGGGTGGCTCCGGGCGGCGGAGGATCTCCTCGGTCGCGCTCAGCCCGTCCCGTCCGGGCATCCGGACGTCCATCAGGACGACGTCGGGCCGCTGCTCCCCCACCACGGTGACCGCGGCATCGCCGTCGGCGGCCTCGCCGACCACGACGAGGTCGGGTTCGCCGTCGACGATGAGCCGCAGCGCCATCCGCACCAGATGCTCGTCGTCGACCAGCACGACCCGCACCCGCTCGTCGTCCATTCACTCGCTCCCTTCGCGGACCGGCCACGGCAGGCGCGCGGTGAGCACGAATCCGCCGCCGGGTTCCGGGTGGTGGTCCAGTTCGCCGCCCGCCAGTTCGACCCGCTCGGAGAGGCCCAGCAGGCCGAATCCCGACGCGGGCGGTCCCTCGATCGCCCGCGCCGCACCGGAATCCCGGATCGTCGCCCGCAGCCCGTCACCCGCTTTTCCTTCGACGGTGACGACCACCTCGGCGCCGGGCGCGTGTTTGCCCGCGTTGGTCAGCCCTTCCTGCACGAGCCGGTAGACGGTCCTCGCGATCGCGTCCGGAGGCTCGCCGTCCGTCGTGGTCTTCACCGTGACGTCCAGTCCCAGCGCCCGCGCGTCCGCGACGAGCGCGGGCAGGTCGGCGAGCGAGGGCTGCGGCGGTTCCAGCTCGTCCGGGTCCGCCCGCAGCACGCCGAGGACATCCCGCAGCTCCTCCAGCGCCTGATGGGAGCCGTCGGCGATGCCGCGCGCCAGCTCCGCGACCTGGTCGGCGGGCAGATCCGGTCGATGCCCCAGCACCCCGGCCTGCATCGCGACCAGCGAGACCCGGTGCGCGAGGACGTCGTGCATCTCGCGGGCGATCCGGTGGCGTTCCATGATCCGTGCCTCGGCCGCCCGCGCGGCCTGCTCCCGTTCCGCGCTTTCGACCCGTTCCCGCAGGGAGCGCACCTCCTCGCGGCGCGCCCCGATCGCGGCACCGACGGCCACCACGACCCCCACCATCAGGGTGGGGAAACTGATCACCAGCCACAGCGGTCCCGGCACCTCGCGCTGCGGATAGAGGTCGACGGCCAGTACCGCCGTGACCACGGACAACACCGCCGCGACGGCCGTTTCGGCCGGTCGCCGCCGGGTGGCCAGCGAACAGAGCGCCAGCAGCGAAGCGCCGCCGGCCAGTATCGAAACCGTCGAGGCGAGGATGACCACCATGGCGATCACGACCGGGAAGCGGCGGCGCCACAACAGGGCGATCAGGCAGCCGAGCGCCACCAGCGGATCACCGGTGATCATCCACTCGACCCTCGGTCCCGACGCGCCCACCGGCAGTTGCGCCGCCGTGACGACCCAGAGCAGCACGCCCAGCGCGGCCGCGGCGAGCAGGCGCAAGGCCTGCTCCCACGGGCGGAGGGGCGGCTGGGCGCCGGCTTCGGTGATCACCGGACCATCATGGTCGACCGGTCCGCGGCGGCGCACCCGGACACGGGACGATCCCGGCCCCGACCTCGGTCGCCACGGGGATCGACTTTGGTCGAACGCGAGTCGCGACGCGCTGCGGATGTGCGCCGGGCCCACTGGGGCGATGCTGGGACTCGACCGTGAAACAGGAGGTGGGAAGCATGACCAAGGGCGGCTATCTGGGGCTGCAGATCTTCGGGATGGTGGCCGTCGCCGTCTTCGCGCAGGCCGCCATCCGCAGCCTCTTCGATCATTCCGCGACCCAGTTGTGGGGCGCGTTCGACTGGGTACCCGGTGAGTGGGCAGGCAGGTTGATCGTGTTCCTGCTGCTCGCGGCCGCCGGGACGGTCCTGGGAGGCTGGGCGCACGACCGTGCCAAACGAGTGTCCCGCCAGTAGGACGCCGGTCCGCTAGTATCCGCAGCCGGGCGTTTTCCGTCTACATCGGACGGAAAACGCGGGGCTGGTCGATCGCGGGAGAGTGCATGGCGGACGGAGTTGGCTCGCTTGCGGGGTGGTCTGCCGATCCCACCGAAGTGACCAGCTACGTGGGCCGCGACGCCGAGACCGGCGAGGCGCGGCGTCTGCTGGAGACCTCGTCGCTGGTCACGCTGACCGGGCCGGGCGGCGTGGGCAAGACCAGGCTGGCCTGGCGGATCGCGGCGGCCCACCGGGAGGCCACCGCCGACGAGGTCGCGTTCGTGTCGCTGGCCGAACTGCGGGAACCCGCGCTGCTGGTGCCGACGGTGGCGAACGTCCTCGGCTTCGGCGACCGCTCGGCGAAACCGGCCATCGATGTCGTCGTCGAAGCCCTTCAGGCGAGCCGATTGCTGCTGGTGCTCGACAACTGCGAGCACCTGGTCGACAGCTGCGCCTGGTTCGCCGACACCGTGGTCAGGGCCTGCCCCCAGGTGACCGTGCTGGCGACGAGCAGGCAATCCCTCGGGGTGGCGGGCGAGCGGGTCCTGCCGGTGCCGCCGCTGGCGATCCCGGACCAGGGCGACTCCTTCGAACGCGTGCTGAACGACGATTCCGTGCGGCTGTTCGTCGACCGCGCGACCGCGGTGGCGCCGTCGTTCCGGCTCACCGAAGAGGACGTCGAGCCGCTGATCCGGCTGTGCCGCAGGCTCGACGGGCTGCCGCTGGCCATCGAGCTGGCCGCCGTCCGCGCGCGGGCGCTGTCCGTGCGCCAGCTGGCCGACCGCCTCGACCGGCAGTTCTCCGTGCTCACGAAGGACCGGCGCGGGCGGCCGGAGCGGCACGAGACCATGCGGGCCCTGATCGACTGGAGCCACGACCTGTGCACCGGGCCCGAACGGCTGCTGTGGGCCCGCGCGTCGGTGTTTTCCGGCAGCTTCGACCTCGACGCCGCCGAGCAGGTCTGTTCCGGCGGCGAACTGCCGCGTGACCGGGTCCTGGAAGTCGTCGACGGGCTGCTCGACAAGTCCATCCTGCTGCGCGAGGAATACCCCGGCGGCGTGCGGTACCGCATGCTGGAATCGGTGCGCGAGTACGGCGTCGACAGGCTCAGCGAGACGGGCGGGACGGCGGAGTTCCGGAAACGGCACCGGGACTGGTTCGCCGAACTCGCCGGCCGGTACGCCACCGAATGGCTGGAGACCGACCAGCTCGGCTGGATCGGACGGCTGCGGCGCGAACACGCGAACCTGCGCGTCGCCCTCGACTACTGCACCGGAGACCCCGCGGACGCGGTCGTCGGGCTGCGGATGTTGCGCGACATCAAGGAGTTCTGGATCGTCCGCGGGCTGAACACCGAAGGCCGGATGTGGGTCCGCCGTCTCGACGAGGCCGCGGCGCCGGGTGTCCCCGAGCGGGCGCACGGGCTGTGGCTCTCCGCTTTCCTGGCGGTGGTGCAGGGAGACATGGCCGCCCACCGGTGCATGGTGGAGCGGGCCGCCGCGGAAGCCGAGGCGAGCGGCGACGAACTCGCCGCCGCGTACGTGCTCCACGTCCGCGCCTACGCCGCGCTGATCGGCGACGACATGGCCGAAGCGTCACGCCTGTTCGGCACGGCCATCGACCTGTTCCGCGCCCACGGTGACGAGGGCGGAGACCTCTGGGCGAGTTACAACCACGGGCTGGCCGTCTGGCTGAACGGCGACATCGACCGAGGCCGGGCGGTGCTCGCGGAAGCCGTCGAGCGCTGCGAGCGGCGCGGCGAGGTCTTCTGGCGCGGCTGGGCGCTGTGGTCGCGCGCCGCCGCCGAATACCTGCAGGGCGATCTCGCCGTTGCAGAGCGCTGCTGCGAGCAGGTCCTGCGCCTGCACGAACGGGTGGACGACCGCGTCGTCGTCGGGTTCACGCTCACCGTCATGGCCGGCTGCGCGGCCCGGACGAAACGCCCGAGCCGCGCGGCGATCCTGCAGGGCGCCGCGATGAACGTCTGGCGCACCGTGGGCGCGTGGCCGACGCGGTACGAGGCGTTCACCGAACCGCTGCAGGCCGACACCGACACCGTGACCGCGGCGCTGGGCTGGGAGGTCGCGATCAAGGAGTTCACCGACGGCGCCGCGATGCCCGTCGCCGACGCCATCGCCTATGCCCTCGAGGAACGGTCCCCCGAACCGCCGAAAAAGGCCCCGCAGGTGCTGACCAAACGCGAGACCGAGATCGCGCACGTGATCGCCGAGGGGCTGACGAACCAGGAGATCGCCGACCGGCTCGGCATCGCCCGGCGCACGGTGGACACCCATATCGACCACATCCTCACCAAACTCGGCTACTCGAACCGCGTTCAGGTCGCCACCTGGGTGACCCGGGTCGCGGATCCCGCCTGACGCTCACGCCGCCTTCATCGGGGCGGCCGACCCGGCCGGTTCGGCCGTGAGCACCTCCGCGCGCAGGGCGATCCGCAGGTCCAGGCGGGACTGCGGGTCGTCGAGCCGGGCCCCGAACAGGACCCGCAGACGGCGCATGCGGTTCCGGACCGTCTGCGGGTGGACGCCGAGGTTGTCCGCGATCTCGGGTGCCCCGCCGCGGGCGGAGAGCATGGCGTCGAGGGTTTCGGCGAGTTTGGTGCGTTCGTTGGCGGGCAGGTCGGCGATCGGGGCCAGGCTGCGGGTCACCAAGGCGGTGGTGAGCACCTCGTCGGCGAACAGCCAGTGCGTGGTCAGGTGATCCGACCAGCGCACGAGCGGGCCGTCCTCGATCACCTCGCGGCGGACCAGCTCCAGCGTCCGGCGTGCCCAGCGCAACGACACCGCGGCGTCGGCGGGCGCCACCGCGGGGCCGACCGCCGCCCGCGTCCCCGCCAGGACACCGCCGATCTCGACGTCGTCGGGCACGAGCAGATGCGGGTACTCGCCGGCGAGGTCGGCCAGTACCTCCGGCCCGAAGGAGGCCCGGACGGCCCCGGGCTCGGCGGCGATGGCCACCACCCGCGCGGGCGGCACCCAGCCCGCCTCGGCCGCGAGTCCCGCCCATTTCGCGGGCGGACGGCCGCTCAAGATCTCCTTCAGCAGGTCTCGGCGCAGCTCGGCGATCGAGGGCGTGTGCGCGGCGCGGTAGGCCGCGGTGGACAGCCGGATCAGGACGTCGGAACAGCGGAGCAGGGCCTCCACCCCGGTGTCCATCAGGGCCGACCCGGCCCCTGGCTGCCGCGACAGCGACGCCAGCACGGGCAGGGCGCACCGGCCGGCCGAGTGGTAGGCCCGGGAGAGCCGCTCCAGCTCCTTGCCCGCCGCGTACTCGGCGACGCCGACCTGGCGGAAGGCGTCCGCACCGGCCGCGATGCCCAGGTTCATCCCGTCGCGCTCCAGTACCGAGGCGACGAACTCCGTGGCGCGCGCGTCGAACAGCGGCGCGTGCTCGGGCAGCGAATGCCGGATCCCGTCGACGACCACTCGGGCGATCACGAGGGCGGCGGAGCGGGCTGGGGCGTAAGACGCGGTCATCGTCGACCTCCGGAGCAGCGGGAATCGTCGGGCCGCCGAGTCTGCTACTCCGCAGTAGCCGGGCACATCGGGTGAATTACGTACTCGGGCCAGTGCGGCCTACGCATCACCCGTTCGTGAAGGCTGAAGGGACCCTTACTCGCATGTGATGCGACGAAGGGGCCCTTCACCGCGTTGCATGCGGTGAAGGGCCCCTTCAGCCCTCACTCGCAAACGGCTCCGTGCGCGGCGCTCCGCACGACCTTGGCGTACTTGCCGAGCACCCCGCGCGTGTACGCGGGCGCCTTGGGAGCCCAGCCCTCCTTGCGTGCCTCGATGTCGTCGATCTCCACTTCGAGCGTCCGGTTCGCGACGTCGAGCGTGATCGGGTCGCCGTCGCGCACGAAGGCGATCGGCCCGGCATCGACGGCTTCCGGGGCGATGTGCCCGACGCAGAGCCCCGTGGTGCCACCGCTGAACCGGCCGTCGGTGATGAGCAGGACGTCCTTCCCGAGGCCGGCGCCCTTGATCGCGCCGGTGATGGCGAGCATCTCCCGCATCCCGGGCCCGCCCTTGGGGCCTTCGTACCGGATGACGACGACGTCCCCGGCGACGATCCGGCCCTCGGCGAGCGCGTCGAGGGCGGCCCGTTCGCCGTCGAACACCCGCGCGGTACCGGTGAACGTCGATTCGTCGAAACCCGCCGACTTCACCACCGCGCCTTCGGGCGCCAGCGATCCCTTGAGGATGGTGAGCCCGCCGGTCTTGTGGATCGGACGGTCGAGCGGGCGGATGATCTCGCCGTCGACCCCGGCAGGCGCGATGCCTTCGAGGTTCTCGGCCATCGTCTTACCGGTCACGGTGAGCACGTCGCCGTGCATGAGCCCGGCGTCGAGCAGCGCCTTCATCACCACGGGGATGCCGCCGACCTTGTCGACGTCGTTCATCACGTACTTCCCGAACGGCTTGAGGTCGCCGAGGTGCGGGACCTTGTCGCCGATCCGGTTGAAATCGTCGATGCGCAGATCCACCTCCGCCTCGCGCGCGATCGCGAGCAGGTGGAGGACGGCGTTGGTCGAACCGCCCAGCGCCATCACGACGGCGATGGCGTTCTCGAACGCCTCCATGGTCATGATCTGGCGCGCGGTGATGCCCTGGCGGAGCATGCCGACGACGGCCTCCCCCGACCGGTGCGCGAAACCGTCACGCCGCCGGTCGACCGCGGGCGGCGCGGCCGATCCGGGCAGCGACATCCCGAGCGCTTCGGCGACCGACGCCATCGTGTTGGCGGTGTACATACCGCCGCAGGCACCCTCGCCGGGGCAGATCGCGCGCTCGATCTTGTCCACTTCGGCACGGCTGATCTTGCCCGCCAGGCAGGCGCCCACGGCTTCGAACGCGTCGATGATCGTGACGTCCTGGCCGTCCACCTGACCGGGCATGATCGAGCCCGCGTAAAGGAAGACGGACGCGAGATCGAGCCGGGCCGCGGCCATCAGCATGCCCGGCAAGGACTTGTCGCAGCCCGCCAGCAGCACGGAGCCGTCGAGCCGCTCGGCCATCATCACGGTCTCGACCGAATCGGCGATCACCTCGCGGGACACCAGCGAGAAGTGCATTCCCTCGTGTCCCATGGAGATGCCGTCGGACACCGAGATCGTGCCGAACTCCAGCGGATAGCCACCGGCCGCGTGCACGCCGTTCTTGACCGCCTTGGCCAGCCGGTCGAGGGACAGGTTGCACGGGGTGATCTCGTTCCACGAGGAGGCCACCCCGATCTGCGGTTTGGCGAAGTCGTCGTCGCCCATCCCGACCGCGCGGAGCATCCCGCGGGCCGCCGCGCGCTCCAGGCCGTCGGTCACGTCGCGCGAACGAGGTTTCAAATCCGGCTGGTCTTGCGGCATCGGAGCACCTTTCTTCGTGGCGGGACACCGGGCACGCTGCCAACCCCGGACGCCCGGCGCAACTCACCGCTCCGTCCGCGGTCCACGGTGCAGCGCCACCCGCGTGATCGCGTGATGCTCCACGCCGAGCACCTCGACGGTCCATCCGGACACCGTCACGCGGTCGCCCGGCTTCTCCGGGATCCGGCCGAGGACCACGAGGATCAGCCCCGCGATGGTCGCGTACTCCCCCGGCGGCGCGTCGCGCAGCTCGACGCCGACGTCGACGAGGTCGTGCACCGGGAAGGTGCCGGGCAGGATCAGGGAACCGTCCTTGCCATCGGCCACGGTCAGCACGTCACGGTCGGTCTCGTCGTAGATCTCGCCGACGATCTCCTCCAGCAGATCCTCCAGCGTGACCATGCCCGCGACGGCGCCGTGCTCGTCGACCACCAGCGCCATCTGCTCCCGCTCGGCCTTGAACCTCCGTATCGCGTCCGACACCCGCAAGGAATCGGGGAACACCACCGCCGGCCTGACGACTTCGGCGAGGTCTTCGTGGTCGCCGAGCAGATCGCGCAGGTGCACGACCCCGACGACGTCGTCCAGATGGCCGCCGCGGGCGACCGGTGCCCGGGAATGGCCGGATTCGGCCAGCTGCCCGCGCGCCGAGAGCAGATCCTGCTCGGCGGCCAGGGTCAGCACCGCCCGGCGGGGCACGAGCACTTCGCGCAGCCGCCGTTCGTGGATCTCCAAGGCACCGTTGATGATCATCCGCTGCTCGGCGTTCAGGCCGCGTTGCGCGGACACGAGCTCCCGGAGCTCCTCAGGCGACATCTGGTCCGGATCGGCTTCCGACCGGCCGCCCAGCGCTCGCACGACGAAGTTCGTCGACACGCTCAGCGCCCACACGGCAGGCCGCGAGATCCCCGACAACAGATTCAACGGACGCGCCACCAGCAACGCCCACCGCAGCGCGTTCTGCATCGCCAGGCGCTTCGGCGCCAGCTCGCCGAGCACCAGGGTGAGGAACGTGAGGACCATCGTCACCAGCGCGACGGCCACCGCCCCGGCCGCGTTGCCGAGGAAACCCAGCAGTGGCACCAGGGGTTGCGCGAGGGACACCGCCGCCGTGGCCGAGGCCAGGAACCCGGCGAGCGTGATGCCGATCTGGATCGTCGCCAGGAAGCGATTCGGGTCGCGCGCCAGCCGCACCAGCGTGCGGGCGGCCGCGCGGCCGTCCCGTTCCAAGGCCCGCAACTGCCCCTCGCGCACCGAGATCAGCGCCATCTCGCTGCCCGCGAACACCGCGTTGAGCACCACCAGAACCGCGACCAGCGCGATGTCGAACCCGTAGCCGCCCACAAGCACTCCCCGGCCCGCCGGAAGTGCAGAACCTTACCGAGGAGATTTCGGAGCCGCTCGCTACTGACACGTCGTTCCGATACCTTCGATGGGGAACCCGCACGGACGGAGCCCTGATGTTCGCACTCAAGACCGCTCCCGCACGGACCTTCCGGCACAAGGCGGAGGCGATCGCCAAACCGGTCACCCGCTGGAGCATCGGCCACGCCATCCCCCGGGTCGCCCTGCGGGCCGCGGCGCGCCGGGGCGACCTCCAGGGCAGGCTGTCCGTCGAGGCGAGCGGCGGAGCGGATCTGACCGGATTGTTCGACGAGATCCGCTCGCACGGCGCCATCGCCACCACGCGGGTCGGGCACGTCACCACCCGGCATTCGGCGTGCAAGGAGATCCTGACCGGCGACGCGTTCAAGACCGTGCGGTTCGTCCCGGACAACCCGCTGCTCAACCGGCTCATCGCCTGGTCTTCGTCCGGTCTGATCCATCCGATCGAGCCGCCGTCACTGCTCGCCAGCGAACCGCCCGACCACACGCGCTACCGGAAGCTGGTCACCCGCGTCTTCACCGCCCGCGCGGTCGAGCAACTGCGGGAGCGCACGCAAGCGATCACCGACGAGCTGCTCGACGGCCTCGACCCGGCGAACCCGGTCGATCTCATCGAGCGGTACTGCGGGCTCCTGCCGGTCACCGTGATCAGCCAGATCCTCGGCGTCCCGCCGGAAGAGCGCGACAAGGTGCTCGCGCTGGGCGGTGCCGCGGCACCGAGCCTCGACCTCGGCCTGCCGTGGCGGACCTTCCGGACGGTGGAGGCGACGCTGGCCGAGTTCGACTCGTGGCTCACCCTGCACCTGGAGAAGCTGCGGGCGAATCCCGGCGACAACCTGCTCAGCAAGCTGATCGCCGCCCGCGAGGACGGCGTCGGCCTGACCGAGCGGGAGCTCAAGGCCACCGCGGGACTGGTGCTGGCGGCCGGTTTCGAAACGACCGTGAACCTGCTCGGCAACGGCATCGCCCTGCTCACCCGGCATCCGGGCGAACTCGCGAAATTGCGGGCGAATCCGGACCTGTGGAGCAACGCCGTCGACGAGGTGCTCCGCTACGACCCGCCGGTCCTGCTCACCGGCAGGCTGGCCGCGCGCGACACCGAGATCGGCGGGACACCCATCGCCCGCGGGGCGATCGTCAGCACCGTGCTCGCGGGCGCCAACCGGGACCCGGAGATCTTCGACGACCCGGGCGCCTTCGACGTCGGACGGGCGAACGCGCGGGACCACGTGTCGTTCGGCGCGGGGCGGCACTACTGTCTCGGCGCTTCGCTGGCGAGGATGGAAGGCGAGATCGGGCTGCGGTCGATCTTCGAGCGCTTCCCGGACCTTCGGCTGCTGGGTGGCGCGCGACGGCGGGAGACCCGGATCCTGCGCGGTTTCGAAACGCTTCCCGCCGCGCTCACCTGACCATTCACGACAGGCGATCTCGGGACGAAAGCGTGAGGCACGGGCACCGACGACACCCTGCTGCACCTTGCAGTGTCCACACAGGACCGTTGCCGGTGCCCGAACGCCCGCTTGATGCTGGCATGACCGGTTTTCGTGGGGCCCTGCCACCCAGACCATCACGCTACCTTTGCCTTACCCCTCAATAGAATAACCCGCCGTGAGATATTGAGCCGAAGGTCAAACGTGGCGTGTTCTTGGGCGGGCCGATGGTGGGATGAAGGCTCCCTTCGCCGCGTCTAATGCGGTGAAAGAAGCCTTCGGCCCTGGTCAAGCTCGGGTCGGGGGGGGGGGGGGGGGGGGGGGGGGGGGGGGGGGCGGGCCCCCCCCCCCCCCCCCCCCCCCCCCCCCCCGCGGCGCGCGCACCCAC
>NZ_JBIWKX010000002.1:0-7980 GCF_044765885.1 Amycolatopsis sp. NPDC102389 | reverse complement strand
GTTCTGTGGGGTGTGGTGTGTTGGGTTTTCGTCTCAACCACCACCCCCCCCCCCCCCCCACCCACCCGCACCGACCATGCCACGTTTGCCTTACCCCTCAATAGCACCGTTTTCGCGACACAACGCATTGGATTACCCGAACCGTTCGCCGTCAAACCTTTCTTGCCTATATTTTCCACAGGACAGGAAACGAGCCTTCCACGATAAGGCAACCACGCCTTTTCGCGACCGTTCGGTGTAGAGTCCAGAGTGGTTGTTCATCGACCGCCGGTGACCGCTTCCAGCGGGACGTTCGAGCCTCTTGCTCCTCCACCATCGGTCTTGGTTCCAGGAAAGTCAAAATGCGACACGATCGCACGATTTCCACCCTTGCCGGCGCCACGGTTTTGGCCGCCGGATCGGCTGCTCTCCTCCCTGCGCCGGTCTCCACCTTGCACCGCAGCAGAATCGTCTCCAAGAAGGAAGACGTGATGCGAACGAGCCGCGGCGTTCTGCGGGCCGTCATCGGCGCCGCCACCTTGACCGGCGGCCTGATCGTTCTGGCCCCCATGGCGCAGGCCACCACCATTCCCGTGGCTTGCGGTGAAAACGCCCTCGTCGCGGCCATCAACCTCGCCAACTCCACAGTCGACAGCGACACCTTGACGCTGGCCGGCGGCTGCACTTACGCACTGACCGTGCCGCACGGAGGGCCTGCCAACGGGCTGCCGGTCATCACCACACCGATCGAGCTGCTCGGCCCGGCGACCATCACTCGCACCGCGTTGCTGCCCTTCCGGATCGCCGAAGTCGGCCCGACCGGCAACCTCACCCTGACCACCTCGGTCGCCTTCACGAACGGCAGCGTGGTCGGCAACGGAGGCGCCGTCCTCAACCGCGGCGCCGTGACACTCACCAGCAGCAGCCTCAGCGGCAACTACGCCACCCTCGCCGGTGGCGGCCTCGCCAACGCGGACACCCCGTCCGGCACGGCGCCCGCCGCGTCGTTCACCACAAGCAGCGTTCTCGGAAACACCGCGCTGCTCCAGGGCGGCGGCATCTACAACGGCCTCCGCGGCACACTGACCACCACCGGCGTCTCCGGAACCCCGATGCTCATCAGCGGCAACAGCGGCGCCCAAGGAGGCGGTATCGCCGCGGTCGACTCGACCGCGACGACCATCACCCAGACCGCCGTGACCGTGAACCACGCGCTGCTGACCGCGGGCGGGGTCTATCGGAGCAACGGCACGATGACCACCAATAACGCGCCGATCACCGCGAACACACCCGGCAACTGTGTCGGAAGCGCCCCTGCCGTACCCAACTGCACCGGCTGACCGAACCCCGCCGTCACACGGCTGGCCCCAGCAGGCTCCCCCGCTGGGGCCGGCGTGACGTCGGCCCCACCGCATTCAACGAAGCACCCTGGAGCGACTCCCCCGCCTGGCTGATGGAGACGGCATGCGAGTCGGGATCGCGGGTGGTGATCCTGCCGCCGGGCGCGCCTGCCGGATAGCTGACAGGACTCGTGTCGATGCCCGCCGCCCACAGACGACGGCACAGGTGCAGAAGGTTGCCCGCGCTCAGGTCGGGAACACCGTCCCCCGAGCGAATATCGGCGCCGTGCTCTTCCAGGACGAACACGGTGTCCGCGTTGCGCAGCTGCACCCAGCCATCGCCTGACTGACGGACTTCACAGTCCAGGGCGAGGTAGAACCTCAGCGATCGCACCAACTGCAAGGCACGAATACGCCGCGTATTCACGGAAATCGACAAGCCCACCAGGGCGGCACTGTCCACAACGAAAGCTCCTGACGACAAGAGTACGGGTACGACCCGCCGCGGTCTGGAGCGGTGACGGCACGCCTGCGGTGAACCACAACAGGGGGCCGTCGGCGCATACCGTCGCATCCATCGGCGCGGGACGCAACCAGGCGTCGCAGTCGCACCGTTGCCGTTTTCCCGTAGAACCGCCGTCCTTTCCTTACGTGCCAAGGGCGGCTCTCGCCTGTGACATACGGAGTCGTGGAGCATCCGCCGTGCCGAATCGACCCGAACGTGTCGGTGCCACGTCACTTCGGCATTGCCGAGAGCTCGGCTCCCGGCAATGCCGAGTCCGCTTTCCCATCACGCGTGTTATGGCAGGAAAGCACCTGCGGCGGCACCATCTCCTGATTCTGCCCCGGGACAGCACCGCCACATGTCGGTTCCGCGAGTCAGCAGGTGCAGATGCCACCGTTGTTGATTCCGGCGATGCCGTTACCGCCCGCGACGCCGCTCGCACCGGACGGCGTGGCGATGATGTCCGCCCCGTCGTTGATGGTTCCGGAGTTCCCGAGACCACCGGCACCCGCGGCACCGCCGATGCCAC
The DNA here is from genome assembly GCF_044765885.1 of Amycolatopsis sp. NPDC102389. Lineage (NCBI taxonomy): Bacteria > Bacillati > Actinomycetota > Actinomycetes > Pseudonocardiales > Pseudonocardiaceae > Amycolatopsis > Amycolatopsis sp. NPDC102389. The sequence continues at coordinate 5,627 of NZ_JBIWKX010000002.1, read as the reverse complement.
CAGGACCGCCGGGGCCACTGCAGCCCGTGCCGCCGTTGCCGCCGCCGGCGCCATTACCGCCCTTGCCACCGGTCGCGGTGATGAGGTCGACACCGGTGCCGCCCGTGAGAGTGCCGGAACTTCCGATCCCGCCGACACCGCCGGCGCCACCGACACCTCCGGCACCGCCAGGCTGGACGGCGGCCAAACCGTTGCCGCCCTTACCACCGACGCCACCGTTGCCGCCGAGCCCGCCGTTGGCCTTCAGCGTGTCGACACCGGCGCCGCCGCTGATGGTCCCGGAATTCCCGACGCCACCCGCGCCACCGGCACCGCCGACGCCACCGGCACCGCCGCCGTGACCGCAACCGCCGACGCCACCGGCCGCGCCGGTACCACCGGCACCTCCGTTGGCGGTGACGGTGTCGAGACCGGGATCGCCGAGATCACCGGTGAAGGTTCCGGAGTTCCCGACGCCACCGGCCGCACCCGCGCCACCGATACCTCCGGCACCCGCGCCGCCGGCCACGAGGCCACTGTCGCCACCCAAACCGCCGAGACCACCGTTTCCACCCCGGCCCGCGGTGAAGGCTGCGGTGTCGCTGCCCGCGCCGCCGGTGACGTTCCCGGCGTTGCCGGCACCACCGATCCCGCCGACGCCGCCGTTACCACCGGCGCCGCCCGCGCCGCTGGCGAATCCCACCCCGCCTTGGCCGCCATTACCGCCGTCACCTCCGGCGCCACCGGTGACGGTGATGCTGTCGGTGCCGGCGCCGCCGTCGATGACACCGGTGCTCCCGACACCGGCACCGCCGACGTTTCCCGCTCCGCCGTTGCCGCCCGCGTTGCCCGCAGGGGTACCCGCGCTGCCGTTGGCTCCTGGAGGGCCGTTGGTGCCCGCGACACCGGCGACGCCGGTGACGCTGATCGTGTCGTTACCGGCGAGACCGTTCAAGGTGCCGTTCACCGCGCCGCCGGTGATCGTGATGATGTTGTTCCCCGTGGTGCCGTTCAGCACTTGCCCGGCGGGAATCCCAGCAGTGCAAGTGAAGTTGGCGCCACTCTGGGTGCACCCCGGCGGGAGCGCCCACGCCTGCGACGGAACCGCGAGAGCGAAGCCCGCCGCGGTGCCCACACCGATCAATACCCGGCCGACCCGCCCTGCCGTGCTGATATGTGCTGTCGATCTCATGATCAACCTTCCACCTGTGAAAGAGATCCGGGACTGCTGCCACGGACCTGCGAGGTGGTGTGATGACCGGGGGTCTGGGGTCACTGCCCGGTGCCGCGTACCTGAGGGCACCGGATCCACCAATACCCCCGACATCACCGACCCTTCGCTCTTTCACCAGGCCTGGCAAGGCAAACGATGGCCGGCCACCCATACGTGGCCAGACCCTCCACCGCTGCGGCACTCGGGGGACGGCAACGCGGTGAAGCCGTGTCCGGTCAGGCCCTCCCTTCCGGCACAACCGCGGGTAAGCGGGCATTTTTACCGGACCACCGACGAAAACCGGCCAGTAACCTCACGCCGGTGAAGACGGACCGCGAAGGCAAGGAAGCGCCGGAGCTTCCTGCCTTCACGGTCACCGGCTGCCTTTTGGGCTTCTTCATGACCGTGCTGGTCCTGATCGGCCCGGCCCTGCTCTGGGTCAGCACCCGTTTCGATCCCGGCGATGACGACCGCCTGGTCGTCATCGCCATGGGCACCGTGTTCACACTCGCCGGCCTCGGCACCGTCGGCGCACACCTCCGGCAGAACGCCCAGGCCCGGGAGGTCCACCGCGGACTCGACCGGAAAGGCGTCCGCGCGAACGCCGAAGTCGTTTCCAGCAAGCGGATCTGGGTCGACGAGGTGAGCACGCCCGCGGACGACGTCGACCTCGTCGTCACCGGCCCCGGCGTGACTCCGTTCAGTGCGCGAGTGCTCACCGAGGACGTCGGCCGCTACGAAACGGGCACGGTGGTACCCGTCGACGTGGACCCCGGAACCCTCCTGTTCCGCCTCGCCGACTGACCTCGCCGCGATCATTGCCCGGCAGCATCGTATCGCTTATCGTATATGAAATTCACCCCCCGATGCTGCGAGGTGACCACCGTGACCACCGCCACCGCCGACCCGACCACCACCACGGTCGCGCGAGATTTCACCGATTTCCGCACGGTGGTGTCACAATCCTTCGTGCCGCTGCACGTTACGAGCGAACACCGGGACCACTTCCGCGGCCGCATCCGTTCGTGCGGAGCCGACGACGTCCAGCTGACCGAGGTGACCGCGTCGGCGCACGTGGTCGAGCGGACACCGGAACTCATCGCCAGGGCGGACCGGCATTACTACAAGCTGAGCCTGATCCTGTCCGGCACGGGCCTGCTGGTGCAGGACAACCGCGAGGCGATGCTGCGTCCCGGCGACGTGGCGTTGTACGACACGCACCGGCCGTACACCCTGGCGTTCGAAGAGGATTTCCGCACGCTCGTGGTGATGTTCCCGCAGCGGCTCATCGATCTCCCCCGCGACCTGGTCGGCCAGCTGACCGCGGTGCCGATGTCGGGCAAACGGGGCATGGGCAACGTGGTGGTGCCCTTCCTCGCGCAGCTCGGCAGCAACCTCGACCAGCTCGGCGGGCCGGCGGGCGTCCGGCTCGCGCATACCGCGGTCGATCTGCTCGCGACCCTGTTCGCCAGCGAGCTCGACCTCGCCCGCACGACGGCCGGGCCGCACCACGAGCTGATGCGCCGGGTCCTCGCCTACATCGACGCGAACCTCTCCTCCACCGACCTGGGACCGGCGCAGATCGCCGCCGAGCACTACATCTCCACCCGGCATCTGCACGGCCTCTTCCACGAACAGGGCACGACCGTCTCGGGCTGGATCCGCACCCGGCGCCTCGAACACTGCCGCCGCGAATTGCTCGACCCCGTGCACACTTCGCGGCCCGTCGCGGCCATCGCGGCGAAGTGGGGTTTCGTCGACGCGCCGCATTTCAGCCGGGTGTTCAAGACGGAATTCGGCTGCTCGCCGAGCGAACTGCGGCGCGGCTTGACCGTGAGCGATCGGTTGTTGCCGCCCAGCGCGTGACAGCTGGCCCTTCCCGGGCGGTCGCCTCGACGATGACCGCATGCCCGAAGCACCCGAGGAACAGTGGCGCACCTATGACGAGTTCGCCGCCGGAATAGCCACCTACCGCCTGCCGAACGCGGACCTGTCGGGACGCGAGCTCACCGTCACCCTCGACGACGGGACGACGCTCGCGCTGCGGTTCGAAGACGCTGAAACCGTCACCTGCAACGGCATCAAGGATCCGTACGACGCCGTCGCCGTCCGGGAAGACGTCTTCTTCGTCAATCTCCCACACACCAGCGTCGAAGGGGAAGCACTCACCGTCGTCTTCTCCACGACGACGCATCGCGCGCTCGCCGTGCGCTCGGTCATCGGCGTCGAGGATGTCGAAGGCGTTCCCCGTGTCTCCCAGACGTTCTGGTCCGGCACCACCGACGCGGGCACGCCGACCGGCGAGGAACCGGGTCCGTCGCGCGACCTGATCGGCAAGCGCAACGTCTACCGCTACAGCCCGGAACACCTCTACGAGCACGTGTACGTGTCTTCGCAACGCTATGCCTGGCAATGCCTCGAAGGCGTGCAGCGCGGCCACGGGGACATGGACCTGTCGACGGTGTGGAAGTTCCAGGACGGGCTCTATCTGTTCTGCTTCCGTGAATTCCGCATCGCCGTGGCCAGTGTGTGGTTGCACGACCTCGGCTACGCGCTGAAGACCACCGGCGTCTTCCTCGGCCTGACCGGCGACGGCCGGTCGGAACACTCCCGCGCGGGCGGGCACATCTACCCACTCGGTGCCGTCGCCTATCCCGACGTCCAACCGGTTTAAGGAGTTTCAGTGTCCAATTCAGACGTCATCGCCGCGCATTACGCCGCGAGCGACCGGGGCGACCTGGCGGGCATGCTGGCCCCGCTCGGTCCCGGGACCACCTGGACGGAGGCGGCCGGTTTCCCTTACGCCGGCACCTACACCGGGCCGGAAGAGGTGCGGGACAACGTCTTCGGCGCGATCGCGAAGGATTGGGAGGGTTACACGTTCACCCTCGGCGACCTTTTCGACGCCGGTGACACGGTGATCGGCCTCGGGACCTACGAGGGCAAGCACCGTGAGACCGGTCGCTCGTTCACCGCCCGCGTCGCGCACGTGTGGAGGTTCGAAGGCGGCAAGGTCACCTCGTTCGAGCAGATCGTCGACTCGGCGCCCGTCGTCGATGCCATGGAGAATCGGTGAAACCCGCGCGGCGCCTCGTCGCCCTCGCCGCCGCGGTCCTGCTGGCCACGGCGGGCTGCGCCGGAGCCGACAGCGGTGCGAGCGGGCCGATCGTGGTCGGTTCGGTCAACGCGCTGAGCGGCGCGGCGACCTTCCCGGAGGCCTCGCAGGCGGCCAAAGCGGTCTTCGACGCGGCCAACGCGAGCGGCGGCGTGAACGGCAGGCAGATCCAGTACAAGGCCCTCGACGACAAGGGCGACCCGGCGGCCGCGGCCGCCGCGGCCCGTGAGGTCGTCGGCCGCGACGAAGCCGTGGCGCTCGTCGGCTCCTCCAGCCTCATCGAGTGCGAGATCAACAACAAGTACTACGAGCAGCAGAAGATCCTTTCCATGCAGGGCATCGGTGTGGACCCGGCGTGTTTCTCCAGCCCGAACATCGCCCCGGTCAACGTCGGCCCGTACCACGACATGACGCTGAGCCTGCTCTACGGCTCGGAAACGCTGAAGCTGAACGACATCTGCGCGCTGCTGGAGATCGCTGGCAACACGCTGCCGTCGTACCAGGCGGCGATCGACGAGTGGTCGGCCATCACCGGCAAGAAACTCAAGTACCTCGACGCGACCGTGCCCTACGGCGGTTCCGACTACACCTCCTACATCGTCAAGGCGCGCAACGCGGGCTGCAAGGCGATCACAGTGAACCCGGTCGAACCGGATTCCATCGGGCAGCTGAAGGCCGCCGCGGCGCAGGGCTGGAACGACGTCACGTGGCTGCTGCTCACCAGCGTCTACAGCGAGAACTACGCCAAGGCCATCACCAACGCGGGTGCCGGGGTGTACGTGCCCGCCGAGTTCTACCCGTTCACCGACTCGGCCAGCCCGCAGAACAAGGACTGGCGCGAGCTGATGACCAAGAACAACATCCCGCTGACCTCGTTCAGCCAGGGCGGTTACCTGGCGGCGAAGTACTTCCTCGACGTCGTCAAGGGGATCAGCGGTGACGTCACCCGCGAATCGGTGACCAAGGCGCTGCGCGAGATGAAGCCGGTCACCGATCCGATGGTCGGCACGCCGTACGTCTTCGGCCCCGGCCAGAAGCACCACGACAACACCGCGGGCTGGCCGATCAAGCTCGCCTCCGGCACCAACAAATGGGAGCTCGTCGCCGACGACTGGCTGCGGATTCCCAAGAAGTAACGGAAGGCGAGGACCGTCTCGGGTCACGTGGGTCGTGGGTGGGGGGGTGGGGGTTTAAAAACAAAAAACACAAAAAAACAAACCCCAACAAACGCGAAAATTCAAAGTAAAACGGCCATTGGATTTACAAAAAAAACACAAAACCAAAAGTTTTGTTTGGGGGGGGGCCCCCCCCCGGGGTGGG